>JAYTAK010001059.1:0-6597 GCA_043737515.1 Candidatus Kuenenia sp.
ACGGATCGGGCGTGATAACTCGCAGCGCAGCGCCGGCCTGGAATTCTCCGGCTCTGACGTCGGCAAGGCCAATCATCAACACGGTCACCAATGCGAAAATCAGCCTTCGTGTCATCTTCATTTGCTCTCCGATTTGGCTGAGTCCGCAAAGATCCATGCTTCATTGAACGCCGCGTGTTTCATTGTTTTGCCTTCGTCACAGAAGTAACTGTAGACGCAATGGATTATGCCGTCCGATGACTGGATGACGCAGGGATAGTGGTACGAGCCTTTGGGCTGGTCTTCGAGATGGCGTGATGCTGTCCAGGTCTGACCTTCGTCCGTTGAGAGACTTACGGCCAGCCTGTTGCGGCCGGACTGTGTATCGTTGTGGACCAGAATCCAGTGGCCGTTCTTCAGGCGAACACCGTCCAGGCCGGAACCGGGATTGACGAGTTCGCTGATTCCGACGGTGCCCCATGTGATGCCGTCGTCGGTGGACTCGGCGACGCGGATGTGTCCAGTGAATCCGTTTTCCCGCATGTACGCGATCAGTGTCCCATCGTCGCGACGCAGCACCGCAGGCTGGATCGCCCCAAAGCCGAGCAGCGGTTTGCCGGCAAACCATGTGGAACCGCCGTCGTCGCTGATCGCCATGATGGAAATCGAAAACGTATCCGTATACAGAGGCAACAGGATGCGACCGGATGGCAGCAGCGTCGGCTTGCAGCGAGGTTGCCAGCCGAGGCGTTGATACAGTTTTTGACTGAGCTTTGCTTTGGCTTCCTCGATTTCTGCTTTCTGTTTTTCCGGGAGCGGAACCGGCAGGACGGCCAGCAACTGATCAAGCGTCCTGATGGCTTCGCCGGAAAAGTCATCTGGCTTGAGCAAAATGGTGTCGTCGCGATTCCACATGGGACAACCGTCGCCGGATGGATCTTCGCTGACCTTCACATGAGTCAGACACGACTCCCAACTGTTGGCGAGGATGACAGGCCAGAACAACATCAGTCGTCCGTTCGCATCGGCCATCATTGCTGTGTTGCAGTCCGGAAACCCCGGCGTGTCCGTCATCAGAAACGTTCCGCCCCAGCCTGCGGCCCCTGCTTTGCGTCGCGCCCCAAACACGGCCACGTCATCCGCTGAGCGCTCTCCGCTGCCTCGATACCATGACACGATCAGTTCGCCATTCGCCAGTTCCGCAATTCCCGGTGCGTGGTTGTGCTGCGGGTCGAACGGAAACACGAACTCGGCTGCATACACCGGCGGCGAATCGGCAGGCTCATCTGCGGGAGAACAGTGGCCTGTTGTGTTGTCCCGGGAGGCAAGAAACGCTGTGATTCCGACAATTACCGCTAATACTCGAATTGCCATCGCCTGAACTTTCAACAGTGGCGTTTTATTTCATCAGGAACACTGGAATCCAGACATTATGCCCGGGACATATCTGTAATTCTTAGTGATTGATGGACGGATTGACAGGGGACTTTTGCTGAGCGTCCGTTTTTGTGGTATACAGACTTAAAATCGATTAACGGATTGAAACGTGGATTTACACTCATTGAATTCCAGGAGGAGATCGCCGTCATCGCCCTTCTGATTGGCCCGCTCTTGCCAGTCGCATGGGAGGCGTCGCATGAATGACCCGGCAGGACGAATTACGAATTCAGGCAATAACCCTCGATATCGGGTAAACTCCCGGGAGATATTGGCCCCCACTTTCTACCACTGAAATCAGAGTTTATGTCATCAAAGTTTCTGCTGCTGCAATTGATCACTTGTTTCTGTTTCTGTCTGCCTTGTTCCGGAGCAGAAGATGCTGCGGTAACGGCATCCAAAGCTGTTCCGCAGGCGATATTTGAATATGTCGCCAGGCCCGAACCGGACTTCTCATGGAAGCTTGCAGACTCAATCAATCTGGGGGCCAACCAGGTTCATCGTCTGGAACTGACGTCACAGAAGTGGCAGGGCATTCTGTGGAAACACAATTTGATTGTGTACGAACCTACCGAGCTGGTTCACAAGGACCACATGCTGATCTTCGTCAACGGCGGAGGCATGGACAGCGTGGGAAAAACACCGCAGATCAAAGACATGGCGATGGGGATCGCGCTGTCGAACTTTTGCGGAGCCCGCATTGCCACTCTGCATCAGGTTCCCAATCAGCCGCTGATGGATGGCAGGAAAGAAGACGATCTGATCACCGAAACATGGCTCAGGTATCTGGAATCCGGCGACGCCACGTGGCCGCTGCTGTTCCCAATGGCCAAGAGCGCCGTCAAAGCGATGGACGCGCTGGAACAATTTTCCGAACAGCAGTTCAAACAGCCCGTCAAGGGTTTTGTCATCACAGGGGCATCAAAACGCGGCTGGACAAGCTGGCTGACGTCCGTCGTCGACAAACGCATCATCGCCACCGCGCCGATCGTGATTGACACGCTCAACTTTCCGTTGCAGATGACACATCAGAAGAAAACGTGGGGCTTTTACAGCGAGCAGATTGCGGACTACACCAGCAAGGGTCTGGTGAACGACGACGGAATTCCACGGGATGGCCGCGAGGCTGAACTCTGGAAAATGATGGATCCGTATACGTATCGGGCCCAACTGACGATGCCAAAACTTCTGGTCGTGGGTGCCAACGATCGTTATTGGTCAGTGGATGCGATGAATCTGTACTGGGACGATCTTGTCGGCCACAAGCATATTCATCGTGCTCCGAACGGGGGACATGGACTTGACGACGGCAAAGAAAATGCCCTGAAGACGATAGCCGTTTTCTTCCGCCACGCCGCCGCCGGGAAAACTCTGCCGGAGTTCAACTGGAAACCTCAGGTGACCGATTCCGAGGTCGGCCTGGCCATGACGCCTTCCGGGAATCCCCAGGTCGTGCGTATGTGGGTTGCTCGATCCGATTCCAACGATTTCCGAGATTCAGAATGGATTTCCGAGGAACTGTCCGTGACGGATGGCAGTTTCAGTGGTTCGGCGACAAGATCCGGCAAACAACGGGTTGCCGTGTTCGGAGAAGCTGAGTACGAACACGAGGGTTTGACCTATTTGCTCTCGACACTCGTATTCTGGAAATAGGCAGACCTTCAATCAGAGTCCTGCAATTATTCAGGAGCCCGGCATTTCGGAAATGCCGGGCTTTTTGGCTGCGCATCGGGACACGATTGGGATTCCTGTCGTCGCGGATGACGGCATCCTCAGTTGAATTCGGTGAACATCGCCGCGAAACTGCAGTCCTGCGTCAATGGCGTGGACTTACTTGTTTAACCCGACCCAACGGGGAGGAATCCATTCGAAACGCCTCGCCTACGGCATCGGGTTAAACGAAAACAATCCTCATCCTTAAATCAACAGCCCGCTAGCGCCGTGCCGCTCACAAAGAAAAGACACTCCGATCGAACCTGTCCAGACATTCATAAATTCAAGCACCATGCAAAAACCACTTCCATTCGACGCGGCGACCGTTCGCCGGATCGCTGAAACGTACCCGACTCCGTTTTATCTGTACCACGAACAGGGAATACGGGAGACCGCTCGCAGACTCAACGCGGCCTTCGCGTGGTGTCCGGGGTTTCGGGAATACTTTGCCGTTAAGGCTTTGCCGAATCCGTATGTCCTGGAATTATTGAAGGACGAAGGCCTCGGCGCGGACTGTTCCAGCCTTGCGGAACTGGAACTTTCAGAACGCGTCGGCCTGTCTGGCGAAGATCTGATGTTCACATCTAACAATACTCAGGCCCACGAATATCAGAGAGCAGCGGATCTCGGGGCCATCATCAATCTGGACGACCTGTCTCACATTGAATTTCTGAAGGAACACGTCGGTCTGCCGGATCTGCTCTGTTTCCGCTACAACCCCGGATCGGCGCGCGAGGGCAATGTGATCATTGGCAAGCCGGAAGAAGCCAAGTATGGCTTCACCGAAGCACAGCTCTTCGAAGGATATGCCATTCTGAAGGCCGCAGGCGTCAAGCGGTTCGGCCTGCACACGATGGTGGCCTCGAATGAACTCAACGGAGACTTCTTCGTCGAAACCGCCCGCATGGTCTTTGATCTGGCCGTGCGAATTCATCAGCAACTTGGTGTACGGATGGAATTCGTCAATCTTGGAGGTGGCATCGGGATCCCGTATCGCCCCGAACACAAGCCGGTCGATCTGCAGGCCGTCGGACAGGGTGTCAGGAAAGCCTACGACGCCATGATCGCCGGTACGCCTCTGGATCCGCTCAAAGTCATGATGGAAAACGGTCGCGTGATTACCGGGCCGCATGGCTTTCTTGTGACAAAGGCCATTCATCACAAACACATCTACCGCGACTATGTCGGCGTAGACGCCTGCATGTCGAACCTGATGCGTCCCGGAATGTACGGGGCCTATCACCACATCACAGTGCTGGGCAAAGAAGACGCACCGCATGATCGCATTGTGGACGTGGTCGGATCACTTTGCGAAAACAACGACAAGTTCGCCATCAACCGGCCTCTGCCCCCCGTCGAACGCGGCGATCTGCTTGTCATCCACGATGCCGGAGCCCACGGCCATGCGATGGGATTTCAATACAACGGCAAACTGCGCTGTGCGGAACTGCTGATGAAGCCCGATGGATCTGTGAAGATGATCCGCCGCGCTGAAACGCACGACGACTATTTTGCGACTCTGGATTTTTCAGGTCTGGCGTGTACTCCGACGCCCTGATTGACCTCCACTCGTTTAACCGCGTGCCCGGCGGGCCGCGCTCATCCGCCAGCGGAACGAGAGCGCGGCCCGCTGGGCACGCGGTTAAACGATTCACTGTTGCCCGCGCGCTGTCATTCAGGAAAACTCAACATGCCATTCATCGATCTCAGCACGATTCCATACATCGAACCTGTTCCCGGTTGTCGCATGAGGACACCGCACGGGCAGAATCTGATGCTGTCGTACCTTGAAATGGACGATGGCGCCGAAGTGCCCCTGCACCATCATCCGCATGAACAAGGCGGCATCCTGCTTCAGGGCAAGGTGCAATTGACGATCGGCGACGAAACACGCATCGTCGAAGCCGGTTCGCTCTTCATCATCCCGCCCAACGTGCCGCATCGGGCGGTGGCTGTCGATGGCCCGGCGGTCGTGCTGGACGTCTTCAGTCCGGTGCGGGAAGACTATGCAGAACTTGCGAATCGCTACATCCCGCCGCTGGATGCGTAGTTTATTTCTTCACGGAACGCAGCCGTAAGCCACCTGGGTTGAATTGATCATGTTGGTATCGGGAAATCTCAGTCGGCGGAGCGACTGAGCTACGTAGGCGACGTCGCACCGCCAACTCGCATTCCTGTCACTGATCGTGCGAACACAACAATGCACTGCTATTCACCAGGCTGCATCAACTGGACCGAGCCATCCACGGCGGTATGCATCGCCGCATCGATCAGCGTCGCGCACTGCACGCTGTCTTTGGACTCATCCACATTGAACAGAACCGCCCAGACCAAGTTGTCCCAGCGTTTCACAAGAATGGTCGATGAACCTGAAACCATGCCGGTGTGCCACATGCTCACGCGGTCAAGACCTTCGATGGATCTTACATTCCAGCCAAGTCCGTACCAGGTTTCGACTTCCGAGCCGGCAAAAGAAGGGCGTTCTTTCAACTGCTGCAGACTGTCGGATTTGAGCAGTGGTTTCGTGATTGCATCAATCGCGATTGCAAATCGGACCAGATCGGATGCGGTCGATGTCCAGGCTCCGTGCGCATCCATCACTTCCAGATCAAATTGCCCATAAGGCCCCTGCACCAGTTCGAACTTTCCGGACTTTCGTGCATCCGCCGCATCTCGAACTGCAGGATACGTCTTGAGCGTCTGCGTGTAGTAATGAGCCTCATCGTCGGCACGATCGGCAAGTCTGGCTTTTCCGAGCCGCGTCTGCGTCATTCCCGCTGGTTTCAGAATTCGTTCCGTCACGAACGATGCGTAGGGCTGCCCACTGGCCGCTTCGATCACTCGCCCCAGCAGGCAATAACCAAAGTTTGAATACTGGTATGCGGTGCCGGGTTCAAAGTCCAGCGGACGTGACAACTGGTATCGGACGATGTCCGGGATGCGTGCGATCTGTTTCAGTTTCAGCGCCCGGCTGATCGCCAGCAGTTCAAACATCGGGTCTTTTGACTTGTCGCGATTCCAGCCGCCGGAATGCTGGAGCAGGTGTCGAATGGTGACGCGACTCCATGCAGGATCTGCGTCCGTCGGAAGCGCAAACTTCTCGTCGCGGACAAGGTAGTCAATGACACGATCATCCAGCTTCAGCTTGCCATCATCGACCAGCAGCAGCACGGCGACGGCAGTAATTGGCTTGGAAATACTGGCGATCCGCATCGTCGTCTTTGCCGCCATTGGAGTCGGCTTTTCCAGATCTGAATACCCGAAGCCGCGTTCATAGACGATCTTTCCGTCCCGAGCGACTGTTACTGTGGCACCGGGTATGTTGTTGTCCGCCAGTGTCTTTCGCAGCAGTTCGTTGAGAGGCTCCAGGTTCCTGCCCAGTTCTCCGGTGGCGGGAGCCGAGCCTGCAGGGAGCTTCAATAACTCAATGTTGTTCGTGTTCTGCACCCAGATTGTTGAGTGCAGCTT
>JAYTAK010001060.1:0-15067 GCA_043737515.1 Candidatus Kuenenia sp.
GTGAGTCCCCTGATTTTTGCAGTGTCCACGCGGTCAATCAGGGGATTGACATCCCCCGCTCGCCAAAGAAATACACCAATTCCGACCGCGCCCAGTATAAGACAATGAGTGTGTCGCCAGGATCAAGTTGTTCGAGAGCCTGAGAATTTCATGGAATCGCCACGCTGGAAAATAATCACGCCGTCGCAGTACGAGCATGAGCGGCGCGGACTGGATTTTGTGCGCGAGGGTCTGCCGGATCATGATCCGTATCGCGCATGGAGCAATTTTGAATTTCAGACGAACGACGGAGCGATCTACGAAGTCGATCTGCTGGTGCTGACAAAGCAGGGATTCTGGCTGATTGAAATCAAGAGTTGGCCTGGACGACTCACGGGCGACGCAGGAACGTGGACTCGGAACCACAATGGCAAAACCTATTCCGACGACAATCCCTTATTCCTCGCCAATCGCAAAGCCAAAGCCCTGTCGTCTCTACTCAAGGCACAGGCGGCAACCAAGGGAGTCAATCTGCCGTGGCTGGATGCCGTCGTGTTTCTGTCGGCAGACGACCTGCAATTTGAACTGACAGGCCCGGCTGGCAATCGCGTATTCCTGAAGGACCGCAAGCCTTCGGACTCACATAAGGAACGCAAGGGAATTCTCGCTGCCATTCTGAATCGGGATGGCCAGGGGATCGATCCTGACCCGCGAGCCACAATTGATATCAGAGTGGCGAAGGCAATTTCGCGTGCGATGGACAGTTCCGGAATTCGTCCTTCACAGCGATCTCGACGAGTGGGTGACTACATCCTCGGTGATCTGATTTCTGACGGACCAGGCTATCAGGACCGGCTGGCAAGACATGTAGCCTTCAAGGACGAGTCCGTTTTCTGTCGAGTGCGGCAGTACACGGTCGCGCAGGCATCGTCGGAAGAGACTCGCAAGAAGCTACAGCGTGCTGCCTCTCGTGAATTCCAGATCATTCAAACACTCAATCATCCGGGCATCCTGCAGGTGCTGGATTACAAGGATCACGAACTCGGCCCGGCATTGTTGTTCCGATATACCGATCCGAATGCCGAGCGGCTCGATCATTACCTGGCACGCAAGGGCAATCAGCTATCGACAGACGAGCGGCTGAACCTGCTCCGGCAGATTGCCGACGCCGTCCGCTATGCTCATCGAAAACGAGTGATCCACAGAGCACTGGGGCCACAGAGCATCCTGGTGACGGAGGCCGACACAAAAACTCCTGTCCTTCAGTTGTATAACTGGCAGGTTGGCATTCAGACCGCAAAGGGCACAACCACGCAGTTGACAAAGGTGGAAGACCTGGTCGAGGCCCAGTCGCTGGTCTACATGTCACCAGAAGCCCTGGGAGATTCGCGACGCGTCTCTGAAGCTTCGGATATTTTCTCACTCGGTGCGATTGCGTTTCAGTTGTTCACATCGCGGCCACCGGCTGGCAGCGTGAGCGAATTGACACAGATCCTCAGAGAACGGCATGGCCTGAGTGTTTCGGCTGTCCTTGATGGTGCTGGCCCGCGGCTTGAAGAGCTGATCCAGTGGAGCACGCATCCCGATGCTCTCACTCGCATCGGCTCGGTCGAAGAATTCCTGACGTCTCTGGATGCTGTTGAAGACGAACTGACATCGCCTGATGGCAATGTTGACGTCGATCCTCTGACCGCGAAACGCGGCGATCGCCTGCCGCATGGCTATGTGGTTGTACGAGTCATGGGCCAGGGAGCAACTGCGCGAGCGATGCTGGTCACCAAAGATGACGTGGAATATGTGTTGAAGGTGGCACTCACGGATGACGACAACGCGCGACTGTTGGGAGAATCCAAAGCCCTCAACAAGATCAACAGCGAATTTGTCATCGACATCTACGACACGCTGGAGATGGCTGGCAGAACAGTTCTGGTGCTTCAAAAAGCTGGCGATGAATCCCTGGCGAAACACCTGAGAAAGTACGGAATCCCTGCACTGGATTTGCTGGCTCGATACGGGGAGAACTTGCTTTCGGCAGTGGCCTCACTGGAACGTCACGGGGTGGTCCATCGAGACATCAAGCCCGACAACATCGGCATTCACTCGCTGAACAAGCAACAGAACCAGTTGATTCTGTACGACTTTTCACTGGCCACCGCACCGCTGGACAATTTGCGAGTTGGCACGTCCGACTATCGCGACCCATTCCTGAAGAATCGTAAATCCGGCAAGTGGGACCTTGCGGCCGAGCGATACTCGGCCGGCGTGACTTTGTACGAAATGACGCTGGGACATGATCAGCTTCCTCAATGGGGCAAAGAGAATGTGCCGGATCCAGCGAGCACCAAAGACGAACTCGTGCTTGCCGAAGAAATGTTCAAGCCGAGCGTCCGCGAAGGGTTGGCCGCCTTCTTCAAAAAGGCATTGCATCGAAATCCGGACAAACGGTTCGATAACGCCGAAGAGATGCGGTTCGCCTGGCAGAAAGTCTTCAAAGATGCTGACAACCAAACGATCAGGACACCGAGCGGCGACGAAATCACGACCAGCATTCCATTGGAGCAGGCAGAGCTGGAGACTCTCGTCGCCGCACTGGACTTGTCGGCACGAGCTCGTGACGCACTGGATGGGTTGCACCTGACAACAGTGAAAGATCTGTTGAAATACCCCAGCCATGAAATCCACATGATGCGTGGCGTTGGGGATCAGTACCGGCGAGAGATCATCGGGTTGATCGCTGAACTGCGTCAGAAGTTTCCGGAGATCACCGGCAAGAAGACCTCGACGAACGAAGACGAAGCGACGCCCAGCCTTGAGCGATTACATAGTCGAGTACTGGGAAGTCGTACCGGAAAAAGTCCGCTGGAATGGAGCATCCGCAATTTGTTGCTGGAAGGTGACAGTGCTCAGAGTTCAGAGCCCAGGAATGACCGTCTGTACCCCACTGAAAACCGTAAACTGAAAACTGAAAACTCATATTGGCCAAGTCAGTCAGGCGTCGCGGAAGCCTTGGGCGAGTCACGTGCCAAGGTTGGGCAGGTTCTTGCCGCTGATCAGAAACGCTGGGGCAAGGATGGCATGCTGTCGGCGTTTCGAAATGAACTCATCGAGCAAATGCAGCGGCTCGGCGGAGTAGTCACCATTGCCGACCTGATCGACATGACGATTCTGTTGCGGCCTGCAACCGAGACTGCCGATGTGAAGCACCAGCGACAAATGGCATCCGCCGTCGCTCGAGCGGCGATCGAAACCGAAATTGCAATGGGCGAACCGCGCCTTCAGTTGCGTCGAGTGGCAGGAAAGACTTTGGTTGCGTGCTCCACAGAATTGGCGGACTACGCTGAGAAACTTGGCGAATTGGCCGATCGAATCTGCAAGGCGGATCCTTTGCTGCCTCGCTTGCGAGTCTTCCAAGAAATCTACGACATTCCGCAGCCGTCGTTGTCTCCCGGCTGCCAGCCACTCGGGAATGAGCGATTGATCAAACTCGCGGCCGCCATGAGTGCCGATGCGGCGGTGTCGTCCCGGCAGGAAATCTATCCCCGCAACATGCAGGCCGAACGGGCACTGCGATTGGGCATTGGGGCACTGAGCGGTTTGGGGCTGGGTGAAGCCAACGAAGGTTTTACGGTTGAGCAGGTTCACGCCCGAGTTGGCAGTCGCTATCCCGAAGCGCAGGCGTTGCCGAAAGATCCGAAGGAACTGGAGCAGTTGCTGCAGCGAGTCAGCATTGACGTACAGTGGGATCCGGACAAGCAAGTCTTTCGGCGGCGTGACGCCAAAATACTTGTTACGTCCGGTTCATCCATCGGCAAACGCCGCGATACCGCGACATCGACTCGGCATATCGACTCGGCGGCCCCCGAGACTGTCCAGGCTCGAGCCGACGAAGACCGGTTGCAACATGCGTTTCGAGACGGCGGTTTTCTGGTGGTGACGGTTAAGCCAAGCCGAATGCGAGACTGCGAACGGGAACTCTTGCATCGGTTCGGTCTTGAGAAAGTATCGTTTGACGATTTACTGCTGGAACAGTTGCGTGCCAAATCGACCGAGTACGAATTTCCGTGGAGCGACATTTGCGAAGCCGACGCTGAAAGTCAGAACAGTGATGACTGGCGAAACTTGCTGCACCTGGTAGGTGAAGTCACACCGGAGATCGCTAACGAGTTGATGCAGCGGGATCGTCCATTGTTGCTGGTTCATCCCGGTTTGATTGCACGCTACGACCAGATGTCGCTGCTGCAAACGCTGCGTGATCGGATTGGACACGATGTAGCCTGTCCGAGTCTGTGGGTACTGGTGGCATCTGACAATCAAAGCGAAATGCCGTATCTCGACGGTGCACAGATACCGCTGATCTCCACCGGCCAGCGGGCGTTCGTGTCGGAGCATTGGATTGACAATTTGCATCGGGGGAGACAGCAAACGGTAGAAGCGTGATTGGGGGGCGGTAGTTTTGAGATTTTGGATTTCGGATTTTGGATTTCGGATTTGACTATGTGCAGTTAAGAAAGCCGCGTTTACAAGGTGAATTCAGGCCCAACGGGCCGGCGCTATGTCAGCCTGGGGCATCGCCCCAGGAAGGAAACACAAATGAGTTATTGAGCCCCAAAGGGGCGGCACTAATAAAAATATCAGGTTAGGATCGCCCCGTTGGGGCTATGCCGTGAAGGATTTTTCTGAGGAAAAATGGTGTGTTTCTACCCGGAACGGGTTTCACAACAATGCCTGGGGTCGCCGCTTTGCGGCGCACCCCAGGTCCAGAAATCGGGATCTCACCGAACCCCAACGGGGTTCCACAACGTCCGATGCTCGCACGAAAAAATCGCATTTGCGATGTGGAACCCCGTTGGGGTTCATAGGGTTTTGTTGGAGTTTTCCTGGGGTGCGCCGTTGTCACGGCGACCCCAGGCTTTGTTGTGAAACCCCGTTGGGGTTGAATAAAACCTGGGGCGTTGCCCCAGGCTGACATAGGACCGACCCTTTGGGCCTGAAATCCGAAATCTCAAATCTCAAATCCGAACCCTGAAAACTGAAAACTGAAAACTGACATGCACCCCATCAAACCCCTCCTTCCGGAACTTCGAAGACTCGTGCGTGATCTGGCGGAAGATCTACTCGCTCGTGCCACTAACGACTCGACGATTGATGCTGGGTTGCGTGAGGCATTTCACCAGATTGAAGAAGGTGGCCGCACAGCACAGGCGTATGAAGTCTGGCTGGAAGATTATCTGGATCAAGTCGCCGTGGCGTGGGTACTGGCCTGTGTCTTCGTCCGATTCATGGAAGACAATCAACTGATCGATGAATGCTGGCTGGCCGGGGAAGGCCCACGACGGAAGTTGGCCGAGGACACGCACGAGCTGTTCTTTCGTGAACACCCTCACGAAACCGACCGGGAGTATTTCCAGCACGTCTTCAAGGAAGTGGGCAAGATTCCCGCCGCCAAGGATTTGTTCGCCGAAGGGAAGACACCGCTGTGGGCCGTGGCGTGTAGCGGCGATGCGGCGATGAACCTGCTTCAATTCTGGCGGGAGATGGATGCGGAAACGGGGCGGCTTCGCCGCAGTTTTCAGTTTTCAGTTTTCCGTGTTCAGCAAGAGAGCGATCCGTCTTCACTGAAAACTGAATCACTGAAAACTGAAAGCTTTTTCGATACTCGCTTCCTCGGTGACCTTTATCAGGAACTCTCTGAGCGAGCCAAGAAGAAGTTCGCTCTACTGCAAACGCCGGTGTTCGTGGAAGAGTTCATTCTCGACCGCACGCTAACGCCCGCCCTTGCCGAATTTGGGTTGGAAACGGTTCGCATGATAGACCCGACGTGCGGATCGGGCCACTTTCTGCTCGGCGGGTTTGCTCGGCTGTTCGACTTGTGGAGCAGGCCTGAACACACAAGCGGCAACGCTGAGAAAGATGCCCAGAAGGCGCTCGATGGCGTCTGGGGTGTGGACATCAACCCGTTTGCCGTAGCCATCGCTCGGTTCCGATTGATCGTCGCCGCCGTGCAAGCCTGCGGAATCAAGCGGTTGAAGAAGGCACCGGGCTGGAACATTCACTTGGCAAGTGGCGACAGCCTGCTCTACGGCAGCAAGCCTAGCTTCGATAGCCAACGAGCCGGGCTTGCCCAGCAACTCAATCTCTTCGAAGTTCCGGCCATCTACGCCACAGAAGACCGCAAGGCACTGCAAGACACTCTCGGCCAAGGCTATCAGGTTGTCGTCGGCAACCCACCGTACATCACAGTGAAAGACAAGGCTCAGAACGAAGCGTATCGGCAGTTGTATAGCACCTGTCACCGGCAATACTCGCTTGGCGTGCCGTTCACCCAGCGGTTTTGGGAACTAGCGATTCAAAAAAATGAGAATGGATCGGCATTCGCAGGCTACGTTGGATTGATTACATCCAATTCGTTCATGAAGCGAGAGTTTGGCAAGAAGCTGATCGAGGAGTTTTTCCCAAGATTTGATTTGTCTCACGTCGTTGACACGTCGGGAGCGTACATTCCCGGCCACGGGACACCAACAGTCATTCTTCTGGGTCGAAATCGAAAGCCTCTGGGCGCGACGGTACGGGCCGTGCTGGGTATCAAGGGCGAGGCGATTAGACCTGAAGACCCCTCTCAGGGGTTTGTCTGGCAGTCCATTCTGCAGCAGATTGATAGGGTCGGGGCACAAGATGATTTTACCAGCACAGCCGATGTGCCCCGAACGACGTTTGCTAGTCATCCGTGGAGTATTGGCGGCGGCGGGGTTGGTGATCTGAAAGATGTGCTTGAAGGCGTTAGCGAGATTTCTCTCGGTGATATTATCGCTGACATCGGACGGTCCACTCATACAGGAGAAGATGGTGTTTTCTACATCGAACCAGCTGCATGTCGGACTAAATTGCTAAGTGCCAATGCCGTACCGTTGGTAGGAGGTGAAGGAGTTCGTGATTACACCATCCTATCCAGCCTTTTGTCTTTGTTCCCTTACGACAAATTGACTGCTGAGCCGATTACGGTCACCGACAAGAGACTTGCATTGCATTTTTGGCGATATCGAAGAACGCTCCAAAATCGAAAGGACTTCGGTCAGTTTATCGAGCAACGAGGGCTACGCTGGGTAGATCATTCGATGTTTTTCCCAGCACGCTACCGCTCTCCGCTCTCAATCGCTTTTGCATTTGTCGCTTCGCACAACCACTTCGTCCTGGACCGAGGCGGCAAGATTTTCAACCGCTCCGCTCCAATCATCAAACTGGCCACTGACTCTTCTGACGAAGACCATCTCGCTCTGCTTGGCCTGCTGAACAGCTCCACAGCCTGCTTCTGGATGAAGCAAGCACTTCATGACAAAGGTGGTGGCGGCATTGGGGGGGGGTTGGCAACAGAGTTTTGGGAACACTTTTTTGAGTTCACAGGCACCGGATTGCAACGGTTCCCACTGCCTGAGTCACGCCCCTCAAATCTTGCTCGAAAAATGGACGAACAGGCTCGACGGTACGTCTCGCATTTGCCCGATTCGGTCGCACAAACAGCAGTACCAACTTCAAACCACATTACAGAGACAAGGAAAGTCGCAGCGTCGATTCGGGGTCAGATGATTGCTCTTCAAGAAGAACTCGATTGGCACTGCTACCAGCTTTACGGTCTGCTGCAAGACGATCTTCGCTACGCCGGGGACGATCTTCCCGAACTCGCCCTCGGTCAGCGCGCGTTTGAGATCGTCATGGCCCGGCACATTGCCACGGGAGAACTTGAGACGGCATGGTTCGAGCGGCACGGCTCTAAGCCGTTCACGGAGATTCCGACCCACTGGCCTGACGGTTATCGCAAGCTGGTGGAATGCCGGATCAAGTTGATCGAGACGAACAACGAAATCGCCCTTATTGAAAAACCGGAATACAAACGTCGCTGGAACTCCGAACCATGGGAAGATCAGGAGCAGCGGGCACTCAAGAATTGGCTGCTGGATCGGCTCGAAGCCCCCAAATACCGCAAGGGAACCAAAGACGATCCCGAATTGACCACAACGGCACAAATGGCGGACGTGGCGAGTGCCGATGCCGAGTTTCTACAAGTCGCTGCACTGTATCGGGATCGACCAGATTTCGACGTTGCCGCACTTGTGTCCGAATTGGTCGAAGGTGAGGCGGTCCCTTTCCTGCCGATCCTGCGGTACAAGCCAACGGGCCTGCGGAAGCGGGAACTCTGGGAGCGAACATGGGAATTGCAAAGGGAGGAAGATAGGAGAAGTTTTCAGTTTTCAGTTTTCAGTGTTCAGCAAGAGGAGAAGAGAGAGTCTTTACTGAAAACTGAACCACTGAACACTGAACACTTCCCCCCAATTCCCGTACCGCCGAAGTACGCCACAGCGGATTTCCTGAAAACCGATTTCTGGCGACTGCGGGGCAAGCTGGATGTCCCCAAGGAACGCTGGATCAGCTATCCGCACTGTGCCACCGACAGCGACCCGACGCTCGTGGTCGGTTGGGCCGGATGGAATCACCTTGAGCAGGCGACGGCACTGGTCGCCTACTACGACGCCCGCAAACGAGAAGGCTGGGACGCCAAACGTCTCACACCGCTCCTGGCGGGCCTCGATCAACTGTTGCCGTGGATTCACCAATGGCACCCCGAAATCGACGCTGAGTTCGGTGAGTCGGCCGGGCAATCGTTCCAGCACATGCTGGAATCCGACGCGCACGAACTCGGACTAACGCTGGACGATATTCGTGCATGGGAGCCACCAGAAAAAGCCAAGAAGACAACGAAAGGGCGAATGAAGAAATTCGTAAAGGAGGACGGCGAATGAACCCCGAAGAATTGGATTCCAAGCTAACTGAATTGCTCGGTCTTCCCGCTGAGATCGAATGGATTGAGTTTAAGGAAGCCAAGAACAACTACGATTTCGACGATCTGGGTAAATACTTCTCTGCATTGAGCAATGAGGCAAATCTCAAGAGCCATCTGTGGGCATGGTTGGTCTTCGGTATTAAGGACAAGCCGAAGCAGATTGTCGGTTCTAACTACCGACGATCTCGTCCCCATCTCGATAGCCTCAAGGAAGAGATCGCCAATCTGACCAGCAATCGGCTGACATTCGAGGAAATTCACGAGGTCATGCGCCCCGAGGGACGGGTCGTGATGTTTCAGATTCCACCGGCGTTACGTGGCGTGCCGACCGCCTGGAAAGGGCATTTCTATGGGCGAGACAACGAAGCGCTTGGCCCGTTGAGTCTTCACGAAATCGAACAGATTCGTAAACAAGCCACCCATGAAGACTGGTCCGCCATAATTTGCGAACGCGCCACGATGAACGACCTCGATCCCAAAGCGATTGCATTTGCACGAGCTGAGTACAAGAAAAAGAACGTCAACTTATCGATCGAAGCGGATGCGTGGGACGACTTAACGTTTTTGAACAAGGCAAAGGTCTGCATTGACGGCAAGATTACGCCGACGGCGCTTATTCTCCTTGGCAAGCCTGAATCGACGCATCATCTGTCCCCGTCACATCCGCAATTGACTTGGATCTTAAAAGACAGATCGGGGACGGAACGGGATTACAAGCATTTTCAACCACCGTTCTTGCTTGCCGTGGATGAGTTGCTTGCCAACGTCCGCAATCTGACCTGCCGAGTTTTACCAGCCGGTACTCTCTTTACGGTCGAGTTGTTGCAATACGATGACTGGGTACTGCGGGAAGTACTACATAATGCGATCGCTCATCAGGATTACCCGTGCAGTGGACGTATCAATGTGGTCGAGTTTGAAGATCGCCTGGTAGTCGCGAACATGGGACGATTTCTGCCAGGGGACGTAGAGGCTGTCATTCGCCGCGACGCTCCGGTCGGTGTTTATCGTAATGCCTTTCTGGCACAGGCGATGGTCGGACTTCAAATGATCGACACCATCGGCAGCGGGATTAAACGGATCTATCAAGTGCAGAGAAAGCGATCCTTTCCTATGCCAGACTATGACTTAATGGGTGGACAAGAAATTCAAGTAAGCATCATTGGCAAAGTGCTGGACGAAAAGTACACCCGAATGCTGATGGCCAGGGCCGATTTGGATCTCTGGGACGTAATCGCCTTAGACAAAGTGCAAAAATCAAGGCGGCTAACTGATGCCGAGTTTAAGTCATTGAAGGGAAAGAAACTCGTCGAAGGCCGGCGTCCAAACCTAATCGTGTCGGCTGCGATTGCAGCAGCCACAGACACCAGGGCTGAGTACATCAAAATGAGGGCGTTCGACAAAGAACATTACGCGATCATGGTGGTAGCTTACTTGGAGAAGTTTGGTGAGGCGACGCGAGAAGACATCGACAAGCTACTTCTGGACAAATTGTCGGATGCTCTGGATGAAGACCAAAAGCGGAACTTCATCACGAACATGATGCAGGAAATGAGGAAAGATCGAGTAATTGTTAAAGCAGGCGCGAATCGGTGGAGTAAGTGGCGTCTATATGACACCCAATCGAAATCCGAAAATTAGACAGAGATTCATGCCTTTTCACGAAAATTCAAAGCCATAAATTGTTTCAAGGCAATGATTTGCGTCTACATAAAACTGTTTCAATTCGTTGGCGTTCGAGCGATTTTATACAGACAAAGCCAAAAACGGCGAAATAAGAACTGAATATGCCTGAAAAACTGATCAGTGAATTACTCGACTTGCCCGAGCGAGTCCGCAAGGGCGATTTTGTCCTTAACCTGTCGAAGGGTGTTACGGAACCCGAAAAGACGCTGGAGCAGTACGTCGTCACGCCGCAACTTGCGGAGTGTTTTAACGACGCTCTCAGCCTCATCAAAACAGCGGTGACTGCGGGGAACAGTAAGGCTGCCTACCTGCACGGCAGCTTCGGCTCCGGTAAGTCACACTTCATGGCCGTGTTGCACCTGCTGCTTCAGCACAACCCGGAAGTACGCAAGGTTAAGGAACTGACGAAGGTTTGTGCCGATCATGAATGGGTTGAGAAGAAGACGTTCATGCTCGTGCCGTATCACATGATCAACGCCAAGGACATGGAAACCGCGATCCTTGGCGGCTATGTCGAACACGTCTCAGAACTGCACCCCGACGCTCCGCTTCCCGGCGTGTATTTGGCCGAGGAAATCTTCGAGAACGCCAAACAGTTTCGGCACGATCTGGGCGATGAAAAGTTCTTCGCCAAACTCAACAAAGGCAAAACCGAGCATGGCCAGGATGGTGGTCCACGCCGCTTCGGCAAGATGAAGCATGCCAAGGTCTCAGCCGGTGGCTGGGACGCAGAAAGTTTCGAGGAAGCACTCAACGCCGATCCCGGCAGCAGTACACGTTCGCTGCTGGTCGGTGATCTGGTCAAGAACATTTTGACC
Source organism: Candidatus Kuenenia sp. (assembly GCA_043737515.1). Lineage (GTDB taxonomy): Bacteria > Planctomycetota > Planctomycetia > Planctomycetales > Planctomycetaceae > SXXK01. The sequence continues at coordinate 11,317 of JAYTAK010001060.1, forward strand.
GCGTTCAAAGGAATCGCCCACGGCAAAGACGAAGCCTATGTGGAACTCGACCTGGGACTGGGGATTATCAGCAGCCATGCCCAGAGCCTTGGCTATGACGGGCTGATTCTGTTCCTTGACGAGTTGATTTTGTGGCTGGCGACAAACAGCGGCAATCTTGACTTCGTGCAGCGGGAAGCCAATAAGCTGGTGAAGCTGGTGGAGTCAAAGAAGGCCGAACGCCCGATTCCGATTATCAGCTTTGTCGCTCGTCAGCGTGACTTGCGAGACCTGATTGGCGACAGCGTGAGCGGAATCGAACAGGTTAACCTGTCGGACATTCTGTCCCACATGGAAGAGCGATTCGACATGATCACGCTCGAAGACCGCAATCTTCCGCTGATTGCCCAAAAGCGTGTCTTGAAAACGAAGAACGACGCCTGTCGAGAAGAACTGAAGGAAGCATTCGAGCAGGCGTCGAAGCTACAGCCTGAAGTTATGCAGGTGTTGCTGGCTCGCGACGGCGACCGAGCATTGTTTCAGCAGGTCTATCCATTCAGCCCTGCATTGATCAAGGCACTGGTCGCAATTTCCAGTGCCTTACAACGCGAACGCACGGCCTTGAAGATCATGCTGGAACTGCTGGTCAAGCGGCGTGAAACGTTAATGGTGGGCGACATCATTCCGCTGGGTGATCTGTGGGATGTGGTGGCCGATGGCGACGATACGTTCTCGGACGTGTTGCGCATCCGCTTCAACAATGCCAAGAAACTCTACAAGGGGAAATTGCTGCCTATGCTGTTGGAACAGCATGGCGTGGACCTTGAGGTTGATCGCAAACGCGCGGCTACCGACGAAGACGTGGCGAAAAAGCTGCGGGCTTTTGAGAACGACGACCGACTAATCAAGAGTCTGTTGCTGGCGGCTTTGGTTGAAGGGGAAGAGACACTGAAAGTGATGACGTGCGACCGTCTGGCCGCCTTGAATCACGGTTCCGTCAAGTCTCGCTTTTCAGGGCGGGAATATCAGACGGTAAAGAACAAGTTCACCGACTGGTCGGGCCTGCACGGCGAGATTCGTCTTTCCGGCGATGCCACCAATCCGACTGTTTCCTTACAGCTTGTCGGCGTCGATACGGACCAAATCATTCAGGCGGCTCGTGCCTATGATCGTCCCGGTGAACGCCAGCTAAAGATCAAACGCATGCTGCTCTCGTCGTTCGAGATGCAGGAGCAGGACTCGATGCTCTTCTCGCACCAGTTCGATTGGCGAGGGACCAAACGCATTTGCGACGTGCTGTTCGACAATGTGCGGCGAACGACCGATGAAGCCCTGCGATCCAGCGGTGACGACTGGAAACTGGTGATCGATTTTCCTTTTGACTCTGATGGCAAATCCCCGATTGAAGACATCGACCGAGTCAATCGATTCAAAGAAAAGAATGAAGCACCGAAATCGCTGGTCTGGCTTCCGGTATTCTTCTCGTCAAAGACTCAGACGGAGCTTGGCCAATTGGTTGTGATCGATCACCTGCTGCGAGGCAACAATCTCGATCAACATGCCTCCAATTTGTCGCTGCAGGATCGCGAAACCGCGCGGACGATCCTTGAAAGTCGGCAGACGGCGTTGACTTCAAAGCTTCAATCGACAGTAGAAGCCGCGTATGGAATTCGAAAAGAGTCTCACCCCGGTTCGCTGGATACTTCCTACGACATTACCGATTCACAGTTCATGTCGCTTTACCCGTCGCTGGTGCTGCAACGCCCCGTGGGATCCACGCTGGGTGAGGCGATGGTGCATCTGCTCGATCAGGCATTGAAGCATCAGTATCCGAAGCATCCGAAGTTTGGGCAAGAGATCAAGATTGGCAAAGACCTGCGTGATGTACTGACGACCTGCCAGGAAGCAGCTCACACACAGGACGGCCGGCTTTATGTGGAAGATGCAAAACTACGAAAGGTTGTAAAGAATATCTGTGACCCGCTCGAACTTGGTTCGATGGGTGAAACTCATTTTGTTCTGGATGGATACTGGAAGAATCTGTTTAATAAATCACTGGCGGCATCCGGCAAGCAAAATCCTGATGTCAGTGATATGAGGCAATGGATCGACAAACCAGAACAGCGTGGACTTCCTAAGGAAATCCAAAATCTGCTGATCATTATTTATGCCGAGCAAACCAATCGCTCATTCGTGCGTTTTGGTGGGGGCTATGTCCCAAGGCTGGAAGAGTTGCCTGGGGAACTGGAACTGCGCGAAGAGCTGCTGCCATCGGAGCCTGAGTGGCAGGAGACTCGAAAGCGTGTGGCCGAGATTTTTGGCGACGATGTCTCTCGCCTTCTGAATGCATCGAATCTCACCAGTCTGGCCGAGAAATTCACAAAGGACGGTGCCAGCCTGAAGGATGATGAGAAGGGGTATCTCCCGAGGTACAAGGCCAATTGTGACAGCCTGCCGGATCGCGTTCTGCTTGTGCTCACGAAGTTTGGAGTGAGTGAAGACAATGCTCGCAAAAGCGATCGAATGCTGACGGCGAAGGCAGCCCGCTCGTTGCTGGATGCCTGTGATGATGTCGAGCCTACGGCAATGGTGTCGGCTATTGCAAAGGCCGAGATTGTCACCAGCAACAAGGCTATGGGGCGCAGCATCAAGTCGGCCGACAATGTTCTGGCGAGTCTGCGGGCTCCGAACCGCTGGGAGTTGTTTGAGGCAGTGGCACAGATCAGCGATAAACGAAAGACAGACGCAACGCTGCTGTTGGACGATCTGCGGACGTGGCTGATGATGGACGAGTTCGCTCTGGCAGGCGGACTTGCTGAAAAGCTGTTGGAGGCTGAAGGGCGAGCGATCCAGTTGCTGAAGCCACCGAAGGTCGTTGATGACGGTGGCAAAAAGGAAAAAGAGGAAGAGAAGGAAACACAGCCCGGCTGGAAACGCATCTCCTCCGGTCAGAAAGCCCGGCTATCTGGACCAGATTTTTCGGCAACCACGAAGGAGCTGTTGGACAAGCTGGAGGCCAATCCAAAGTATCGGGTTTCGCTGCAGTGGACGATTGAGGAGGAAGAAACCCGATGACACTTGGCATGCTGAATGCTCAGCAGTTGCGTTCCATTGTGGAGGAGAAGTGGCAGAGTGATCCAAATGCCGTGGCATTCGGACTTCATGCCTCGCCGCTCTGGAAAGCACCTTCCGAAGTTGAATGCGAGTCGTGGACTGCGCACGTGCTGCGCGCCGATACCGTCATCCAAATCCGGGAAGCTCTGCTGGAAGCGGAACAGAACAACGACCGCATCATTCTGTTGACCGGATTACAGCAGGGTGACCTGGGGCATGATGTGGTAGCGCGAATGGCTCGCAATCGGCTGTTTCCGATTGACCACGTGGCCAGTCTTTGCGGGCTGTTCAAGGCCAAGGAACTAGATCGTTCAATTTGCGAACCGGGGATTGCGAACGCACTGCTGGAGTTTTCACCGCGCGACGGCTACCCACCGGTTTCCGCAGGTGTTCTGGATGCCGGGACTGTCTGGCGTGCGGTCTGTCGACATGTCTTCGATATGGGAGATCGCGAACCGGATCTTGTGACTTTGCTGTTGTGGGCCACGACAGAGAAAGGCCCGAGACGCTACCTGGAAGCCACGAACGATCTGCAGAGAAGCCTGCGACATCGACTGGCTGGCAATCTGGGTGAGACCGCTCAGGTGATTTTGGATTTTGTGGAGAGTGAGGCAGGACCAGATGCTTTGGCGCTGGCGGTAACGTGTCAGGTGATTTT
>JAYTAK010001061.1:0-2891 GCA_043737515.1 Candidatus Kuenenia sp.
CGCCGCGCCATCAGTGCCCGCTGGCCCCAGCAATGGCGACCGTATCGATCCCGCAATTCATCGGGCTCGCGCGTGAGATCGAATGCCTTCTTCGCGGCATCGCCCATTAACATACTGACTGCCCGCTGCTGATAGTGATCGATCGACTCCATCATTTTCGAAGCGTCGATCTTTCGTTCCATGCGGTCAAGACTGCCGAGCAACTTCATGCGATTATCGACGCGGTCAGCAATCGCCGTATTCAATTCGATGTTCGGAATGGTAAAGTTGGGCTGAGTCGGATCGCCGACGACATTGAACGGCAGATACGCCTGACTCAAGTAGGCCGGACCCTGAGCGAAGACGTCATTGACGCGGCCACCTGGATTCAGCGAGACATAGTTCGGTACACCGTTATCAATATGCTCGCGACATTTTGCGACAATGGACCCGGTCGCGGGGGCGTCGTTTACCGTGTTGACGGGAGTCGCCGGAACGCGGCCTGTCATCATCCGCTTGTGACCGCCGCCATGGTCTGCGAATTCATGCGAGATTGAGCGAACTACAGCATACTTGTCAGCGATCGTCGCATGACGCGGCATCAGCTCGCAAACATCCAGTCCCGGAACGTTCGTCGGGATCGGACGAAACACCCCACGATAGTCAGACGAAGCCTCGGGCTTCATGTCGTACATATCCATATGTGGCGGGCCACCCGGCAGCCAGACGAAAATGACCGATGTCTGCCGGTCAACCGACCGCCCGGCTTCCTCCGCGCGAGCCTGCAGGCGGAATAAATCCGGCAGCGTCAACCCGCCGACGCCCAGCATTCCCGCCGTCAGCGCTTCACGCCGCCCCACGGGTCCCGAGCAAACACGTTTCCTGTTCTTCATGACCTGACTCCAGGTGATATCACGGTTGAGGATGGCACATTTGTTTAACCGCGTGGGCAACGCCCCGCGTTTTGTATTTCAAATTTCAAATTTCAAATACGAAATCTCAAATAGAACAAGCGCGGCCCGCTGGGCACGCGGTTAAACAGTCTTGAGTGTAACTGAGCCCCGGCAGATTATGCCACAATTATTATCGGTCGGAGCAGATCTTCAGGGCGCACGTTTTCAGCACTTGAGCAATCCCATCCGCTGATCCAGTCCCAGCATCAGGTTCATGTTCTGAATCGCCACGCCGCTGGCACCCTTGATCAGATTGTCAATGGCGGCGAAGACGACGAGCTGGTCGCGGTTGAAGCGGATCGTGATGTCGCAGAAGTTGGTGAAGGAGACGTCTTTCGTCGTCGGGATGTGATCAACGACTCGAATGAATGGCTGGCCCGCATAGAAGTGGCGATAGGCTTCCATCAGTTGCGCCTGCGAGTGCTGTCCCTTCAGACGCGGATAGATCGAACAGAAGATGCCTCGATCCATGGGCATCAGATGGGGATTGAAAGCGACCTGGACGCTGGAGCCGCCGATGTCGCCGAGGACTTGCTCGATCTCCGGAGTGTGGCGATGCTTGCCGATACTGTAGGCCGTGACAGATTCGTTGCACTCCGAGAACAGATTGGACAGTTTCAGTGTTCGGCCTGCGCCACTGATGCCGCTCTTGGCGTCGATGATGATGCCAGTCGGTTCGATCAGCTTTCCTGCCAGCAACGGGGCCAGGGCCAGAATGGACGTGCTGGTGTAGCAGCCGGGGTTGGCCACCAGCTCGGCGGCTGGAATCCTGTCGGCGTAGATTTCCGGCAGGCCGTAGACCGTGGTGCTCAGCCGAGTTGGATCGGTATGAACGTGCTCGTACCATTTTTCGTAGACACCGGGATCCTTCAGGCGATAGTCAGCGCTGAGATCGACGACTCGGCAACCGGCGTCAAGCAACTGCGGCACGGCTTCCATGCTGGCGGTGTGCGGCAGGCAGCAGAACGCGATGTCGCACAGTTTTCCGGCTTGTTCCGGCGTGAGTGCTGTGCAGCGCAGGTCGAAGAGTCCGGTGAGCGATGGATGAATTTCGCTGATGTGCGGATTGGTGTCCTGACGAGTTGTCGCGGCGACAACCTCCGCCTGCGGATGGCGGGCGAGAATCTTCAAAAGTTCCAGTGCCGTGTAACCAGTCGCGCCAAGAATCGCAATGCGTGCCATGTGGATTGCCGGGAGGGAGTCGTTGAGTAGAATTGAGGCCAAGTATAGGACGCCCGACGAACGGCTCAACAACCCGTCGTTTGATGACACATGCTTTCCGTCAATTCGGATTTTGCCCGCGAATCACGCGTATGTCCGTGTTCGAATTGCATCTGGAGACCTGCCCGACCGACACACCAGGTCAATCAACTACGGCGCAATGATGTCCAGCGTCCGCACTGCCACTTTGCGGACCCTGCATTCGTTGATGTCGATGCATAGTCCGTGGCCGTGCAGTCGAGTTCCCTTGCCTCCATAGCGGAACGTCAGGTCCTGTTCCGAAAGTGCGTCGCGGACTAGAAATCGATCGAAGCTGCCTTCCAGATAGCGAATGTCGGGCACGTTGCAGGCGAAGTGGCGACCGGCGGCGGAGAGAATGCCGGTCTCACCAACCTGACAACCCAGTTGATAGCCAATGCCATGCTGACGCGCCAATGAAACGAGTTCAAGGGATCGGGATATTCCGCCGCATTTGGAAAGCCGGATATTAAACAGATCGCAGAATTCTCCGGCGATCGCACGCTGAGCGTCTTCACGACAACACAGGGATTCGTCGAGCATGATCGGGACGCTGATTTCTGATCGTACCTGTTTGAGTCCCGCAACTTCTGCGTGCGGGACCGGCTGTTCGAGACTGGTCGGCAGAAATGGCATCAGCGGAGCAATTTTTGACGCCACTTCATCGCAATGCCATGCTTCGTTCGCGTCGAGTCGCAGATCTACCTTGTGTCCGACGAT
>JAYTAK010001062.1:0-6578 GCA_043737515.1 Candidatus Kuenenia sp.
AGGCTGGAGAGCATGTATGGATCCGTTTCGGTCTCCACCCGTTTCACGATCGCGGCGGCGATTTGCTTCACATCTTTGGGCTCCAGCTTCGCACTCAGGATTCCCAACGCCTGGGCAAGGCGGGAGAGCATGTCTGAATCGGTCTCGGTTTTCATCCGCATCACGATCGCAGCGGCGAGTAGCTGTGCATCTTTGGGCTCCAGCTTCGCGCTCAGGGTTCCCAACGCTTGGGCAAGGCTGGAGAGCATGTCTGAATCGGTCTCGTCCATCGTCATCCGTTTCACGATCACAGCGGCGAGTGACTGCACATCATTGGGCTCCAAGTTCGCACTCAGGCTCCCCAACACTTTGACAAGGCCGGAGAGAGTGATTGAATTGGTTTCGATCACCATCCGCTTCACGATCGCAGCGGCGAGTGGCTGCGCATCTTTGGGCTCCAGCTTCGCACTCAGGCTCCCAAACGCTTCGACAAGACCGGAGAGGATGCATAGATCGCTTTTGGTCTCCATCCGCTTCAGGATCGCGGCGGCGAGCGGCTGCACATCTTCGGGATTCAGCCTCGCACACAGGCTCCCCAACGCTTTGGCAAAGCCGCAGTTAAAGACTAAATCGGTTTCGCTCTCCATCCGCTTCACGATGTCGCCTGCGAACGCCTGCGCATCTCTTGGCTCCAGCTTCGCACTTAGCCTCCCCAACGCCTCGCCAAGCCTGACGTTAATGAGTAGATCGGTTCCGGTCTCCATCCGCGTCACGATCACGGCGGCGACCTGCTGCACATCTTTGGGCTCCAACTTCGCACTCAGGCTTCCCAACGCATTCCCAAGACGGGAGAGCCTGTCTGAATTGGTTTCGGTCTCCATCCGCTTCACGATCGCGGCGGCGAACGGCTTAGGATCGTCGGCCAGACCAAGTGTCGTGTGCAGGAACAAGGGAAGCCGATCGATGAATTTATTGATATGTTTTTCGGCGAGTCCAATCTCAAACGCATTAAGGCGTACGGCGAGGCTTGCTCGGGATAACACATGGATTGATTCAACTTGCGAGCGATTGTTCGTATCGAAGGTGCCAATTTCGCTCAGCAGTTCCACGGCTCTTGAATAGTCTGCCTGCTTCGAGAATTGATCCGCAGCAATCATGCCGATTAACAACATTGACATTGCTATGGTCAGCGATCGTGTGAGACTCCACTGAGCGAGTCTTGCCCCCTGGCCATACAAAAGCCTCCCTCTGCACCTTGCCCAAAAAACCTGCAGTTGTTCTTTCATCGACAACAAGGATCGCCAGTGCCCCGTGAGACCATTGGCTTGGTTGAACTCCCGAATGTGTGTTTCCAGCAGGTCCATTTCTGCATTTGCCAGCCGAAATTTCTCTCGGATTGGTTTCGCCAGAAAATCATGATAGAGCTGCAGAACCTGCCCATCCGTCGATTCACGTTTCCGCATGATCCGATGCCCGCACAGATGATTGATGACGTCATCCAGTTTGGTATCAGCAGGTTTTCCTTCCGCCACCGCTGCTTGGAAATGATCAGGCGTCAGCGGAATCGTCTTTGAACCGTCCGGGGTGGTTAGTGCGACAAGTCCTCGGAGCAGATCCGTCGGAGTGGCTCCGCCAAGTTGCACGGCTTCTGCGATGCGTCCGTCGATGTACTGTCGCCCCAGTCCCGATAGCCCCCCGCCAGCGGCGTATTCGGATGAGTCAAGCCACCGGACTTTTCCCAGAGCATCGAGTGTGATGACCAGTTGGACGGGCAGGACACCGCCGCCTCGCCCGAGATCATCCACAAGGCGTGGGGACAGATGAGTCCAGCCGTCAGCGGGGTTCTCGATCACGGGGCCGTCGCCATCCGGTTCGGTGATCGTCGTCAACAGCGGCGCGACGAGGTCCGAATCAATTCGCGAAAGCGGCATGTTCGATGACGACGCAATGCGGAACACGACGTGAGCCAGCGAATCGGACCGACAGATCAACAGCAGATGGATGCGATCGTCCTGGCACAGTTGGGCCAGTCGCTGCCAGTCAGCGTTGGTGGCCAGTAGTTCCTCGGGGGACAGCAGTCGGCTGCCCTGCATCAGGTGAGAGCGGTGGGTTTCGAAGTAGTCGTCCAGTTGATCGAATGAGATCAGCAGCCGGGTCGCAGCGGTCTTCGACCAGCTTTCGATCCAGGCGAAGACATCATCGGTGAGCGGTGGCCGGGCAGCGCCGAGATTCTCCCGCACATCCGGCGTCAGATGGAGCAGCTGACGTGTCAGTTCGGTCGCGAGGCCGCCTTCCCACTGGGTGACCGTGGAACCATCAATGATGACCGAGTGCCATCGTGGAGTTGCACCCCCCGCAGCGCGGAACTTCGACTGCAAACCGTACCGGGCGAGCGTGCTCTTCCCCGACCCGGATTCGCCCAACAGCAGAACCAATGATCGTTGATCGCAGAGTTGCCAGAGATCCGCCACCTCCCGTTCGCGTCCGATGAAGCAGTGGGGATCCTCTGGCCGAATGATGAACTTTTCCGGACGAAGCACTCGGGACCGACGACGAAACACCTTCCATACCATTGTCACCGTCAGAAGCCCCGATAGCCCAGAGGCGGCGTAAAAAAGTTCAACTGGCAGCGGAGTGTTGGCAAGCCTTGTCAGCAGTGCCTGCAAAGAAGGGTGCAGCATCGCCAGGGCGGACAGCCCGATCAGCAAGACATACATTCCTTCGCGAGTGTTCAAACGCTGCGTTACTCTGGCGACTCTACTTGCCGGCGGTCCGGCATAGTACTCTCGGAGGATGCGCGCAATCTGAGCGGAGCGTTTTGGGACGTCACCCTGAAACTCTCGCTGCACTTCTTTCAGAAATGTGTCCAGAAGCCCCGCAGAATCCAAAGTATCGACAAGCTCACCAACATTCTCCTCATGCTTGAGGCCGCTTCGTTCATAGTCAACGGGCGTTGTCAGATGGTCTCTAACAAATTCCTTGAGCTTGAGAGGCGTTGGAAACGACTCCACAAGAATCGACTTTAATTCAGCACGTGATGGGCCAAGAAGCATCTGGGAGGATTTCTATGAAATTACCGCACGGAGAAAAAAAGTTTCGTCAATCGTCGCAGCGGATTGCACGCCGTTGATGCTCGAATACCGGCGATCCCGGAAGCCGCTCGAGAGCCATCGTTTTGATTCTTTAATCGGAAACTGGGGCCTGTTCCAACGGCATTCGACACACATCCCAAAAAGGGTATCGTGTTCATTGACGTGAGTACATGCTTAGAGGACCATTACGTCGACAGATACCAGCATGATTTTAGCAGTAATTTAAAGCCGAGCCAAGCCGCTCAAACATCCGAATTTCGCGTCCACATTTTTCGAGGTCAACGAAATGAGCCGAGCCGAACATCTAGAACGTTTGAAGAACATGTTGCAGCAGGTGACACCTGGTTCGACACTCGAAGCCGCCGGATCAAGCCTTGAATCAATGGAACTACCCGATCAGTCGCGGGAAGCGGCCGTCGAAGGGATGAAGCGGTTGAATGCAACCGAGTCCGTCCGCGAAGATACGATCGACCTGAATCAGCAGAACGCTTTGGAAGCGATTGTCCTTCCAAAGTTGCGGCCGGTGGTAAACATTGTTGGAGACACGTTTTCGCCGCCGCCTTCGCCATGGGAGTTCATCGGGACAGCGGAGTTCAAACAGCGAATCGACAAAGTCATTCCGTCGATCGGTCGCGTCGAAGTCCCCGGACATCCGTCAGTGCCTTATGGCGGAACCGGGTTCGTCGTTGGCCCGACCCTGCTCATGACAAATCGACACGTTGCTCAGATTTTTACAAAAGGCATGGGGCAGCGAAGTCTGGTATTCAAGCCGGGTCTTGCGGCAGCAATGGATTTCAAGCGGGAAGTGATCGGGACGACGCAGGAACTGGTGTCCGTTACAAAAGTCGTGATGATTCACCCGTTTTGGGATATGGCATTGCTCCAGGTCACGGGGTTAGCGGCTTCACATCCCGTGTTGCAAATCTCGGTGAAAACGCCTGCGGAGTTAGCGGATCGAGATGTTGCAATTATCGGATACCCGGCACAGGACTGGCGAAACGACCAAACTCTGCAGAACCAGATTTTTGGAGGCATCTTTAACGTCAAACGCCTGCAGCCGGGAAAATTGAAAGTTGTTCGCTCCATTGAAAGCTTTGGCCACAACGTGAACGCCATTACTCACGATGCATCGACACTTGGCGGCAATTCAGGTTCTGCGGTGATTGATCTGTTGACCGGTGAAGTCGTGGCTTTACATTTTGCCGGACTTTACCTGGATGCAAATTTCGGTGTTCCCACCTACGAACTTGCAAGAGACAGCCGAGTTGTTCAGGCCGGGGTAAACTTTTCCGGGAATGTTGCTGCGACAACTGAATGGGCGGCCGTCTGGCAACTGACCGACGAAGGTCATGAAACTTCATTGGCACCGCAGGCGAGTGTAAATCCGGGAACGACAATGGCGACACCAACTTCGATGAATGCCAACACCGCCACGTGGACAATTCCGCTGCAGGTCTCCGTTTCGATCGGAACACCAATCCAGGCCGGTGCGCCTGTTGTTCCCGCTGCAATCCGATCCGAGGCTCCGATTCAGTCAGCAACAGAAGCTGCTGCGGAAGAAGCGGCGGTTGAGCCCTCAGTTGTTGAGGCATATGCAAAATTCAATGCCGGATCACTGTCGTCCAGTCAGTTCTCCTGGAAGGCCGTATTGTCGTCAGCAGTCTGCAGCCATTTAGCCTACGAGACGCCGCAGATTATTGTCACCACCACACGCGAAATCTTCGGGATGCAGGCGTGCGAGTTTCTGCAGACAGATGCGACAGAGTGTTTTGTTGCAGCAACACCGGACACAATGATTGTCACGTTTCGTGGCACTGCCGGTCTACGAGATTGGTTGGGCAACCTCAATGCGTTCAGCACAACCACCAGTTATGGAAGTCTGCATCGTGGATTCTATTTTGCATTCCAGGCGGTCAAAGCATCATTGGAACAAATGATGCGTGACATCGGCCTGAACAATCGAAAACTGGTGCTGACGGGTCACAGTCTCGGCGGTGCATTGGCAACCGTGGCTGCGGCGGAATGGTTGAGTCTGTTCGATATTCGCAGTGTCTATACATTCGGCCAGCCCCGCGTCTGCAAATCGGACACAGCAAGTCACATCGAGCAACATCTGGGCTCGAAGTTTTTCCGGATTGTCAACGACGATGACATCGTGCCACGCGTCCCGCCGGGTTATGAACATATCGGGAAACTATTCCGATTCGGCCCGACCGGCAGTGTCAGCAACGAATCTCTTGCGACATCCCTGCTGCCCGCAGAAGCGCCGCCTTTGACCGACGCCCAGTTTGCGGCACTGAAGGCTTCACTACAAATTCCACAACCCACCGCCAATATTGAGGGTATTGGACTCGAAGGATTCTTCCCGAGTTTTTCAGATCATAAACTGGGCAACTATTTCGCAAAGATTTTGAAGCAGGACTTCTGAAGGCTGTTTGATCATGCCAACGAAGCTGGCGGCCAATCTCAATTTCCAACGCAGGAGCGACACATGGCAGATTCATCGAAGGTTCGGATTATCGCTTATTTCATGCATGAGGCCGAACAACAGGCGGCGTTTGAGATGTTGGATCCGTCTGCTCTCGGCAATGAAGGCAAAAGCCGGATCGAGCAAACCAACAGCTTCATCATGGGTGATGCAACACAGGACGAGATCCGAGAACTGCAGGAACAGGGACTGCTGATTCAGCAGGTTGAGACCCGCCCCCGGATGGACGGCGCGGAGCCCAATGCAAATGAGGTGTTTTCCGTCGAAGAGGGCCAGACGGCCCAGCGCTATCTGCTGCAGCTCGCAGGTCCAATGCTACCCGATCGGGCTCGATTGCTTTCTGACTATGGAGTCACTTTGGTTGAGTCTCTGCCCAATGACTATTACCGCGTTGAGGTGACGCCGGATACGTGGGAGAACGTTGGCATGCTGCCGTTTGTTGTGGCTCTTCGGAGTGAACGGGCTGCCAGCCAGCCGACACTGGAGAGCCTGCAGATCCCTGACGACCAGGTTGCTCGAGGGTCGTTTGAAAACATTGATGGTACGAATCAGGTACAAACCGCGTTCGACCTGTGGTTGAAGGATGGCGTCGATCGAATCAGCGTTCAGCAACAGTTGGCGCAGCTGGGGGTTGTGCTTCTCGGGGGAGACGGTCGAAAGATTCGGCTGCTAGTAGTGCCTGGATCGCCGCAGCATCGGCAGATTTCTTCGATGCCCGACGTTGAGATCATGGAGGAGTATCTCCAGCCGGACTGGCACAACGAACATGCTCGACGAATTATGAGGTTGACCACCGCTGGGCCGGCACCTGTTGATCTCCCTTGGGATGGAAGCGGTCAGATTGTGGCCGTCGCAGACACCGGACTGGACGACCAGCACCCGGACTTTGCGGGAAGAATTGTTGCCCTCGTCGCTCTGGGAAGACCCGGCGTTACTGATGATCCTCACGGGCACGGCACACATGTGTCGGGAAGCGTGCTGGGGAATGGGGCTGCATCAGGAGGTCCGCTGAAAGGCGC
>JAYTAK010001063.1:0-6578 GCA_043737515.1 Candidatus Kuenenia sp.
TCTTTTGGATGCTCATATCGAACGAATGGCGGAAACGTCGCACATTGCTGTTCCTGCCGACGTTGTTTCAGTTCCGCCTGCAGATGCTTTTCAATTCGACGTTTCTTTGCGGCCATCGCTCGCTTTCCTCAACTTCTTCAAATGATCGTTCGCAGCCGCAACTTGCCAGCACTCGCGAACTCTCCGAGAGTATTTGGTGGTACAGACCGACTGCTGATTTCAATCCCTCAAGAGCAACTCTAAGGCGACGTTCGTGAAAATGGAAGCAAGAGTCTGGGCTGGGCTGGGCGACACTGAAAGCGATTAAGAAAGCGATGACGAAGTAAGGGAAAAAGGAGGACCAGGGGACGTTTTACTTTAACGAATAGTTGTCACTGACACGGGCACCATTTTCGAAGCTGCATTGGCTACCCTTGGCAAATGCGCGAAGGCCAGCTAGTTCTATTCAATGTCGCCGGTACCAGCCGGCCAGTGTCAGTGGCGATACACCGAATCGAAACGCGATGACACACGCCAGATTTGTCAGCGTCGTGCGTAATGCACCCAGTCGCTGCCAGCGGCGAGGCGAAGTTGTCACCGATGCCGGGGCCAGGACAATCCTGCCAGTTTTCCGAAGGCGGCGGCAGAAGTCATAGTCTTCCATCAGCGGCCAGTTTTGAAATCCGCCCAGGCTGAAGAAATTCGATGCGTTCACAAAAATCGCCTGATCTCCGTATGGCAACTGCAACCAGCTTGACCGCAGGTTGGCGGCAAACTCGACCATCCTCAGCATCCAGCCCTGCGCTCCGATACGCAGTCGGAAGGCTCCGCCGGAATTCCCTTCGCGAAGCGTCTGCCAGACGTGATCAACAAAACCATCCGGCAGCCTGGTGTCTGCGTGCAGAAACAACAGCACCTCACCGCTGGCAAGTGCCGCCCCGGCGTTCATCTGCTTTCCGCGACCCCGATTGCAATGAATAACGGTGGCTCCCTTCGCTCGGGCGAGTTCCGCAGTTTGATCATTGCTGCCGCCGTCGGCCACGATGACTTCGACGTTCGGCAAATTACAGATGTGTTCCAGCGTGGCTGTAATGCTGGCGGCTTCATTCAGCGTCGGAATAATGATGGAGATTTGGCCCGCCGTGATTTTCGGGAGCACGTCGCGGAACTGATCTTCCATGCGCCGACATTGAATGAGATCTTCAGCGTAATCGACGTCAGAGAGTGGCGTGAGTTGACTCAGACTGGCACTGACTTCGGCTGCTTTGCCCAGCGTCTGCCGAAGAACGTTCTCTGTGCCCCATGCGATGTTCTCCAACAGTGTCGGCAGATGGCGTCGCATCGCCAGCAGGTAGTAACCACCGTCCGTTGCCGGGCCGATGACGACATCGTGATGACTAAGTTGCTCAAACGCCTGAATCAGATGCAAAGCTTCCAGTCCAGGACAGTCGGTTCCTATCACCACGATGCGTTTTGCACCCTCGGAGAACGCTGCCTCGACAGCCGAATTCATCCTTTCGCCCAGCGACCCTTCCAATTGCGGCGCGTAACAAACTCGCAGGCCAAACTGAGCACGGAACTGTGATTCATCACCGCCTGCGTATCGCACCTCAACGCCACAGCCTTGGGCTTCTGCCCATTCACAGACGACGGCGAGCGTGTGAACGATCAAGCACCGATGCAACTCCGCCGCGCGATCAGCGCCCAGTGCCGGGATAAGCCGCGTTTTGGTCCGTCCGGCTTCCGGAAATCGTGTCATCACGACAATGCGATCGGCACGCAAAGAGTTTGCAGGGTTCACGAGCGGACTACTGTCTGGCAAGTACACCTGATTGTTTCAACCCTGGACCGTTCGCTCAGCACCGAACCACAGGCGGCTGCGTAGATGATTCCTTCGTTAATCGTCTGATGCCTCGTCGTCATCCATTTCGTCGTCTTCGTCGTCTTCATCGTCGTCGTCTTCATCTTCGTCGTCTTCATCATCGTCGTCGTCTTCATCGTCATCGTCATCCATTTCCTCGTGGTGGCCACGATCGTTCCGGGGATTGTGATGTTGCTGGATGAGGCGGGTAAGATCTGCGATCTGCTCGCTGAGCTTGTGCATGTCGCGACGAAGCTGTTCCATCTGCTCATGCAGTTCCCGCAATGGTGGTGCGGGCTCGTCGCCACGTTCGATTCCTGCTCTGCGCTGATCCACAGGACGCTGCGATTGCTGGCGAGTAAGCTGTTCCCGGCGTGCCCGCATCTCTGCTGCGGCCCTTTGCCGCTGTTCCTGTTGCATCCGTTCCTTCTTCGCCGCAAGTTCTCGTTCAATCTGTCCGGCGCGCTCACGCAGTCCATGCGCCAGATCCGGCAACCCCGCCTGCGCGAGGCGTTCAGCAGATTCCGCAAGTGCTTTGATCCGATTATGTTCTTCATCGAATGCTGCTGCATGGGGGGATACATCAACAAAGTCAAGTTCGGGGCGATGATCCTGGTCTATAAAGATTCCAACTCGCCCGCCGGGTTCCGGGCGTCCCTCTGGTCGTGGCTGATCTGGTCGTGGCTGATCTGGTCGTGGCTGATCTGGTCGTGGCTGATCTGGTCGTGGCTGATCTGGTCGTGGTTGATCTGGTCGTGGCTGAGGTGGTCGTGGCTGAGGTGGTCGTGGCTGAGGTGGTCGTGGCTGAAAGGGAGGTCGAAAACGCGACGGTCCAGGACTTGGTGGCCCGCCCGGTGCGATGCCAGCACGAGGAGGTCCTTCATGTTTGGGCTCTTCAGAATCGTCCTGTGCGGCTGCGGGAACTGCGAACACGGCGACGGCCACGTCACGGGTTGTCCCTTGCTCGGAATTCTCCATCGCGAGCTGCAAGCGTTCAACAAGTTCTCTTAACTTCTGGACGTCAGTGCCTTGCTGGGCAAGGAAATCAATCTGTTGAGAAATCTGTTCGCGAAGATATTTCGTCTCGGGACTGCTTTTTTGAGCGTTCCGAGGCCCAGGTGAATGCAGCTCTGAGAGTGACTTCGTTCCCGGTGGCAACATCGGCTGTTCCGTCGGCCCCGACCGTTGCCCTTTGAGTGCCGGAGAAATAACATCCAGTCCTTCGGTTCCCAACAGTATCTGTATCTGCTGAAGTTCATGTTCCTTGTGTTCCGCATCCTGCGACAAGCAGCGCTCACCAGAAGCACACAACATGACTCCGGCACTCATCACGAGAAACGATCGGCAAATCACAAACGGTTTTGTCATCATATTGAACTCCAGAAAAGCCATTCCTGTCGGACCTCAACTGTGAGCAGAGTATCCGGCGGGATTGCTTCCGGGAAGACGAAACTGAATTGTCGAACGTCGATGTTGCTGAAGTTTATTCGCGGCCCGTCACGTCCATTCGCGGTTTCAAACTGTTCTGCGTCATCAACGACACTACCACCAGAGTCAGAAATCCGAGCGGAATGGTCAAGATACCGGGCTGGCTGAACGGCACGATGGCCGGGGTCTTCAGCACGTCAAGACCGTAGACCTTTTCGAAGGCTTCAGCACTCAGCAGAATCCAGCCAAGCGATGAGACCATGCCGACCACGATCGCCGTGATGATGCCTTGACGTGTCACGCGAGGCCAGAACAGAATCATGACCAGCGATGGCAGATTTGCGGACGCCGCGACGCTGAACGCCCAGCCCACGAGGAAACTCACATTCATGTCCTTGAACAGAATCCCCAGCACAATTGCGATCGCACCCACAACCACCGACGACATTTTCGCAACGCGCACTTTCTCGTCGTCATTCATCCGGAAGCCAAACGCGCTGCTCAGCAGGTCGTGCGTGACGGCACCAGCCGAGGCCAGAATGAGTCCGCTCACGGTGCCCAGAACCGTCGTAAATGCAATCGCTGAAATCGCTGCGAACAGCCAGGTGTTCATACTCTTCGCCAGCAGCGGAGCCGACATGTTGTCGTCGGATAAGTCCAGCGCACCGCTGGTCATTGCACCAAGCCCAAGGTACAGCGTCAGGACGTAGAAGAACCCGATACTGGCGATGCCGACGATTGTGCTCCGCCGCGCGCTGCTCTCATCCTTTACCGTGTAGTAGCGAATCAGAATATGCGGCAACGATGCCGTGCCACAGAACAAGGCCAGCATCAGTGACAGGAAATTGATCTTGTCTGAAAACTTCTCACTGCGGATTCCCTTAAACGTCGCATGTTCGCCGGGACGCAGCACCTGCGAACCGGGCGTGATTTTCTGGTAGTAGACCGTGGTCTCAGTTTTTTCCGGCAGCAGAACTTTTTCGTTTCGCCACAATACCACTTCGCTTTGTTGCAGAATACTGAAGAATTCGATCGGCGATACGGGGCCGGTTTCCGTCTTGCCATCCGGCAATGATTTCAGGAAACCAATCGGATGCAGCTCGGCCTCATTTGGCCCTCTCCCTTTCGGCAGTCCGTTCATCAGGAGTTTTCCATCAGCCAGCTTCGTCACCGTCTGAGCTTCCGTCAACGTCAGCGAATCGCCTTCATTGGCCGATTTGACGACATGCCACACGGAAGTGCGTTTTGTCTCGCGATCCAGCAGATGTACATACGACTGCTTTGTCTTGGCCCAGCCTTCTGGTGTCGGCAGGACATCAACGTTCTGCAGAGTTCCAACCGTTCCGTCGTCGTTCTCGAGGTCGGCAGCGGTCACGGTGAGCGACTGAAATTTGTAGCCATCAATGCCGCCTTCTTCGACCTTGAAGCCTTTCTGCAGAATCATCCATGTCAGAATGGCACTGAAGAAAACCAGCAGCGTTCCTTTGAGAAACTGCACCCATGTCGTCGAGACCATCCCGGCCGTGACCACGATCAGAATGACAACGGTCCCGACCAGCACAACGCCCGCCCAATGCGGCATGGCCAGCAACGGCTGCACCAGCACGCCAGCACCGACCATCTGCGGGATCAAGTAGAAGATGCTCACCGCCAGCGTGCTGATACCCGCGGCCAGTTTGATTCCTGGTGAATTGAACTTCGAATCCAGGGCATCGGCAAACGTAAATCGTCCCAGCCGCTTCATCGGTTCAGCGATCACGAACAGGGCCACGATCCAGCCGGCAAGATAACCGATGGAATACAGAAACCCGTCATAGCCGTAGAACGCGATCATCCCGCAGATACCGAGGAACGATGCGGCTGACAGATAATCGCCCGCAAACGCAATCCCGTTGACGAACCAAGGGATCTGTCCGTGTGCCGCGAAAAACCCTTCCGATGACTTCGCCTTGCGTCCCAGCCAAAAGCTCAGACCAACGGTAAACCCCACGAAGATGGAAAAGAAGATCACGGCCTTCCACGAAAGTTCGTGAATCATGCTCGCGGCTCCTTGTTACCCGGCGAAGTTTTTTCGCGGCACAGGAATCCGTACAGCCCGGACAGCAGGATAGCCCCGATGATCAGCCCGAAACCGTACAGCACCGCGATGTTGAGGCCGGCGATCGGTGTGGCTTCCATTTGATCAGGAGCAAACGCATTCAGAAACACGAACCCGCCGTACACGATCAGATAAATCGTGAACAGGATGAGTCCGATCCTGGAATTCCGGGATTGCATGAAGGAACTTTCGATTGTGTGTTAACGTGTGAGCGGAACGGTGCAAGCGATCTATTGATCGAGTCAGCATTTTTACGTGGGGTAAGCTTCCAGCTTGCCATCGCTGATGGAAAACTCAATGCTTCTTGACAAACGTGACAAGCTGGAAGCTTATCCCACATTAAATCTACAAAATCCTACGTCAGACTCCAGCCCTTGCGGTACTCGCGTTTAACGTACTGGTCCGCCTCAGGAGCATTCGTCGCTCGCATTTCGGCGGCGTTCCATTCCAGTTTCTTGCCGACGCGGTACGCCACGTTGCCGAGATGATTGGCTTCCGTCAGCCAACCGGAATACTCAAAGTTGCAAGTGGTCGGTTCACCCGTTTTGCAGGCGTGAATCCATTCCTGATGATGCCCTCTGGACGCCGGGATAAACGGTTCTGGCGGCTTGAAGTCTTTGAAATTCTCTTCAGGCAATAATTTGTAGCGACCGTAATCCGAGACCAGCATTCCCTTGTCACCGATGAACAGCACACCGCTGTCCCAATCCGCGATGCTGGCTGAAGCTGGAATCTCCGGACGATGCGTGCCCTGATACCACGTGAGCGCAACCTCCGGCTGATCCCCTTCCGCTGCATATTCGTACCGCACATGCATGGATGCCGGAGCAAGCTCCTTGTGCGCGGGACCACCGAAGGGTTCAATCGTTTTCGGAGCTTTCAGTTTGAGAGCCCAGAACGGCAGATCGACCCAGTGACTTCCCAGATCGGACATCGTCCCGTTGCCGAAGTCCCACCAGCGATACCACTTTGGACCGGGAAAATAGACGTTGTTGTAAGGTCGTTCCGGAGCCGGTCCCAGCCACAGATCCCAATCGAGTTCCGGCGGAATCGGATCCGCATTCGCAGGGCGATCCTGCACAGACACGATATCTCCGTGCGCTTTGGCTTCTTCCGGAGACTGCAGTCCCCAGGCTCGCCCGACCCACACATGGCATTCGGAAACTTTTCCGATCGCACCGGTCTGAATGAGTTCCACGACGCGGCGATAAT
>JAYTAK010001064.1:0-6577 GCA_043737515.1 Candidatus Kuenenia sp.
TCCGGCTCGTTCGTCCGGTCGCGCAACCAAACAGTCTTTGATAGTCTGGCATCGCTGATTCGTTCGCCCGGAGTGCTCGGCCCGGGTATCAAGCCTTGCGCCTCCATCCGCCCCTGCGGAACGGGGAACAGAGACTTCGGACATGAAGCGATGCAGCCCGCATCGGGAGATCCACGCACATCGAACGGGGCGGTTTTTCGAACTTCGCATCGTCCCACGCCGAGAATTCAATCTGAACTGAAAGTCTCGCTTTTTACCAGCATGCTGTGCTAGAATGACGTCATGGCTACACAACTCACAACCGAACAACGCAACGATCTGGAACAACACGGCAATCATCCAGTGCCTGTGGTTGATCCCGTGACGAACGCTGTCTACTTTCTGGTCGCCGGAAATCTTTTCGAACGATGCAGAGTTCTTTTTGACGATGAGCCGTTCGAAATCAGCGAAACCTATGTCGCTCAGGAACAAGCCTTGTCTAAAGTCTGGGACGATCCGGCACTTGACGTATACAACGAAGAAATCCCGCCACACCAATGATGTTCTATCGAGGCGATATTGTGACGGTTCTGTTTCCGTTTTCTTCTGGGACCGGAGCCAAGCACCGCCCGGCATTGGTTCTACAGAATGACGCCAACAATCGCCGAATGACCAACGTGATTGTCGCCGCGATTACGACGACGAAGCACCGTAGCGGGCAGCCGACTCAATTGCTCGTGGAGTTTGCCTCTCCAGTCGGTCAGCAG
The DNA here is from genome assembly GCA_043737515.1 of Candidatus Kuenenia sp. GTDB lineage: Bacteria > Planctomycetota > Planctomycetia > Planctomycetales > Planctomycetaceae > SXXK01. The sequence continues at coordinate 747 of JAYTAK010001064.1, forward strand.
TCAGGTCTCGCGCACGATTCTGTCGTCACATGTGAAAACCTTGCGACGATCGACAAATCACTTTTACGTCGCAAACTCGGGTCGCTGACGGACGAGGCCATGAAACAGATCGACTTGTGCCTCAAGGTCTCGCTTGGGATTGAATAGCGTCCGCGTCGTATGCTGGAGTTGTGCTGTTCCTGATCACAGTTCCGGCCAATAACACTCGTGGTCCGCGTTACATGGAGAAGTCGCTCGCGGCGATGCATCAGGCTCGACTGCGACATCCGGTGATGTTGATTTATGGTTCATCCGACGAACAGGTCGGCCTCTTCGTTCGCTGCCATGCTGCTGACCGGGCAGCCGTGCTGGGGCCGATCGTTGCGAACTACCCGCACGCGACAGTGACGCTCGTTGAAGAGCGGAGTCGAACTGGAGTATAGATGTCCGCCGACGGATCGGCGGACCTGCGCAGGCGAGCCGCTGCATCGGCTCGCACCAGACACGGCGGCTAAGCCATTGATGCGGCAAAAGAGATTCGGTGGCGGACGAAGCCCGCGCCAAGACTAAAGTTTCCCGACAGCACGCTGCCCTGTGCCGCGTTGCTGGCCTTCGCCGAGTTCTGCCTGGATCGACTTCGCATGAGCCTGCAAACGTGCGACGACTTCAGGCTGCTGATCCGCCACGTTGTTTGATTCGCCGGGATCGGATGTCAGATCATACAGTGAAAGGTCGATCTTGGCAGCTTCGTACTTCGTCGGGATTCCGCCCGTGCCGCCGGGACGACCGTTGAGCGTCCGGTAATCGTGCGGCAGGTGCAGCTTCCATTGTCCGCTCCGCACGGCGTGCAGGTTGTGGCCCCAGTAGAAATAGTAGGCATCCAGCGGCAGATGCATGACTTCCGGATGAAACGGCCACATGTCATTGCTGTACGGCAGGCCAAAGTATTCGTGAAATCCGTTCTGCAACGGCAGGAACTGTTCCCGACTGCCCAGATGCCATTTTCCAAAGCAGGCCGTGGCGTAATTTTTTTGCTGACACAGTTCTCCAAGAGTCACTTCGTCCGCATGAATTCCTTCCTTCGACGCCGGCCCCAGCGCGCCCTGAATGCCGACACGAACGTTGTAGCAACCGGTGAGCAGACTCGTGCGCGATGCTGAACACACGGCCTGGCTGACATAGAAATCAGTGAACCGGCGACCTTCGTCTGCCATGCGGTTCAGATTCGGCGTGAGCGTCTTATCACCGCCAAACGGACCAATGTCGGCATAGCCCATGTCATCCATGAAGATGATGACGATATTCGGAGCCGACTCAGCCGACGCTGTGGCACTGGAAATCGTCATCGTCGCGAGACAGACCACCAGACAGATTGCCATGCGGTTGAATGAAAACTTGTTTGGCATTCGTGGCTTCCTTTGTGATGAGCGGTGACCAGGCGGTTTCCCGCAGGCATTCGGTGAATCGCACCCGGCAACCTTACCATTCGTCGTCTGCACCATACTCCGCTGGCGCTTCGCCATGGGATTCGACAACGATGGGAAGCGATATCTCCGGGTCGGCAGGCGTGATTCTTTCCAATTTCACCTTGAATCGCCAGTCGGCACCAAAGTCGTACTGAAACGGCATCGACTCGCCCTCCTGCAACGGCAAATAGCCGACTGCGATTTCGTCGGTGTGCAGCTCAGCATCGCCAACGCGGGGGTGTTCCACGGTGAGCTTTTGGCCATCGCGTTCGACGAACTGAAATGCGTATAGGTGATCGCCGTCGAAATCGAACGCATCTATGATGCACATAGCCAATTCGTCCAGAGATGACTCCGCTGAGATTGCGATTCGTCGCCATGGTGTGCCGAGGGATACTTTGAAGTAGTAGATCCCGTCCCGATATTCCGCTTCAGCGAACTTGAGGTTGTTGATCCACTGCGGGAAGCTGGATTGCAACGCTGGCTGCCAGGCTCCGAAGTCCGATTCAAACTGTTCGTCAGCGAAACGTGAGCGTTGAATTTCGCTGAATACGACATTCAGCAATTCGTCTCCAAATTGGGTGTGGCAAACTTTGGTAACACACCAGTTCTGCCCTTTCTCCGGTTGATCCCGTTCCACGGTCATCAAGCCGAAAAGTTCGAGCAGCGCCAGCGTGGTGGACTGCTGGACGCTGTGCAGAAATCCTCCCCGAACCTGCTCCTTCTTCGAGAAGCTGCGGCCTTCCGGCCAGATCGACTCCAACACCCAGCGGACCTCCATGGCGAGGTAAGCGAAGCTACCTGAACTGTGGAGCCCGATTGCTTCCCACGAACTGTGACGCAACCAGGCTTCCAATAGATTGAAATACCGCTCCGTCGGGTTGAGCTGGAGCCACTGCTGGCACATGAAGGGATCAAGCTTCAGTCGCCCACTCGTTTTGCCCTGACCTTCCGGAATCCCAATCTGAGTCGCGCGCAACAGCAGGTACAATCCATTGATGTGAGGGAAGGACCGTTGCTGCGGGCGTGCGAGATTCGGGCGCAACGGCAAGGTCATCCGCTCGTCCAGCTCACGAAGCCGATCCATGGGCAACAGGTGATACTTTCCGGTCGAACGCACGCCACCCTCGACGAAATCCAGCAGCGTCTCGAAGTCTGCCAGAATTGTGCCGGGGCCGCTGTTGTCAATGTGCTGGTTTGCGAGATCGCTGCTGCAACTGCTGCTGCGAAGTGCGATTCGTTCTGGTTTTGGTCTTGGCATTTTATGTCTCCGCGAGCACGGTTGGACTCACCGCGCCGGCCCTATTTCTTTTCGTACTTGGGGATGTTCGGTTCAGCGACTTCGGCGACGAGCTTTCTGACGATCTCATCGATATCGAAGCCTTCGGCCTGCGCCTGGAAATTCGTCGAGATGCGATGTCGCAGCACCGGGATGGCCACTTTGCGAACATCGGCGATCGTCACATTGGGTCGGCCCTGCATGGCGGCTACAGCTTTGGCTCCGGCGATCAGATTCTGGCCGGCACGCGGGCCTGCTCCCCAATCGACAAGGCGCTTGATGAAATCCGGTGCGCCGGCATCCTTTGGTCGAGTCGCGCGGACGAGTCTGACCACGTAGCTGATAATGAAAGGACTGGCCACGATCTGGCTGATCTGGCGTTGCAGGTACAGGATCGATTTCGCAGACAGCACCTTGCGAACCTCCGCACGTTCGCCGGACGTCGTAACTTCGAGGATCTTTTCTTCTTCCTCCAGCGACGGATAATCGACGTTCACGTTGAACATGAACCGGTCCTGCTGCGCTTCCGGCAGCGGATACGTGCCTTCCTGTTCAATGGGGTTCTGAGTCGCAATGACAAAAAATGGTTCCGGCAGTTTGTACGTTGTCTGTCCCACGGTGACTTCGCGTTCCTGCATCGCCTGCAACAGTGCCGATTGAGTTTTCGGCGGCGTACGATTGATTTCGTCCGCCAGCAGGATATTGGTGAAGACCGGGCCTTCCACAAAGCGAAACTCGCGGCGACCTGTGTCACTTTCTTCAAGGACATTGGTGCCTGTGATGTCGGACGGCATGAGGTCGGGCGTAAATTGAATGCGGCGAAAGTTGACGTCCAGCAGTTTCGCAATGGTGCTGACCACCAGCGTTTTGGCCAGTCCGGGGACACCAACCAGCAGGCAGTGACCGCCTGTAAAGATGGCCGCCAGAATCTGATCGATGACGGCGTCCTGGCCAACGATCACCTTGTGGAGTTCTTCGACCATGACCTGATGGTGCTTCTGAAACTTTTCAAGGAACTCGTCAAAGTCGCGTTTTTCAGCCAAGGGTAGATTCCTGTTATTTGTCTTATCGTCAGTGACATGCCAGCGAAGGATAGTCAATCCCCCCTGAACCCCGCCAGCAGATCGGTCAGCACTTTTTCGTCTGTCGGATATTGCGACGGCTGCAGGGCACGAAGCGGAAACGGGACATTGTCCATGCGATACGCCGTTCCCGCGGCGTGCAAGCCATAGACAGCGGTCGTGAATCGGACCGTCGGAATGAACTCCAGCGGCGCGTTGGGATAGTCGATCACGATCGTGGGAATGGACTTCAGATGATCTCTGGCGGCGAGTGAAAAGTACGGGATCGTTTCCGCTCCGACAATCACGCACAGATCCGATTCGGACCGTTCGAGCAATTCATTGGCGGAAAACTCACCGGGATTGTAACGCGGATAGCCGCGCGCAATATCGACCGCAAACGGATAGCCGGTCTGCCACAGCAGGACATTGTCCGCCCCCGACACGTCGCCCTGCATGCGCATCCGCCGGGCGGTAAAACGAGTCACCGCGTTAAGTTCCGCGACGAGCTGCAGCAGTGCCGCGACATGAATGTGTCCGGTATCAGTCGGCTGACGGCCTTCCCACATGCGCGACCCTGCGAGGCCAAGACCAAAGAACACGACGCCGTAGCGACAGTTCCTCATCAATTCCATGAGTCGCAGCACGGGTTCTGACACACCACTCAATGGTGTGCCGCGCAGCAATGCGCGGAGCTGGGTGACGATTTCGAAATCGCCGTCGGGCTGTACGGGAATGATGAGATCGACTTCGCCGCCGTTCGGCGACAATTTCCAGTCGGCCACTTTATCCGCTTCGCCGATCATGACCACCTTGCGGCTGTCGCGACCTTCCGGAGTGAATCTGCCTTTCGCAAACACGGAATAGCGATCAGCATGTCTCGGATGCGAAGCCGCCGGATGACATCCCCAGAAGATCACGAGGTCGGCACGATTGCGAACTTCACCGAGCGTACACGTGACTTCGCCGACTTCCTGCAATGCCATGATCGACGGCCCGTGGCACATCGATGCCGTAGTATCGATCACGGCTCCGATGCGATCTGCCAATGCAACCGCCGCACGCTGGCCGGGACTGGAACTGCGAGACAGTCCATAGATCAGCGGATAATCGGCTCGTTGAAGTAACTCAAGCGACTCTCGCAACGCGGTGTCATAGTCAGCGGCGATGCCGTCAAGTTCCGCGACTGGCTGAGTCGCTTCGGAATGATTGCGGAACCAGCGTTCTCCCAGCGCACACTGCGGCTCAAACTTCGAAATGCGTCCTTCTGCGAAAGTCAGCGAAACATCATCGCACAGGCATCCGCAGCCCGGACATACGACGTGAGATTCAGTCTTGTTCACGCATTGCTCCAGCACGCCGACAGCTTGTGCCGTGCCGTTCCTTTGTTATTCTAAAATCAGCAACTCAGGCTTCATCAGATTCAGCATGTGACCATGATCCGCCGTCACAATCAGCAGCGATTCATTCCAGTTGCTGTGGGATTCCACCCACTGCGTAATGACTTTGACAGCATCGTCGCCACTGTTGACGGCACCGATGGAGGTGTCAATATTGTCGTCGTGATTGGCCCAATCGACATCGCCCGATTCGACCATGATCCAGAACGGAGTCTTATCGCGGCCGAGCACTGTGATGGCCGCCGTTGTCATTTCAGCAAGCGTCGGGTTTTCTTCGACGTCAGCGGCCGAATACGTTTCTCCCTTTTTGCCGACACCAGGCGCGGGATCGTAACGTCGATCGGCGGTGGCGAAGGGCAAATGACCGTTGTACTGACCGTTGCCGAAGAATCCCAGCAGGCGATGATTGCCTTTCGCGGCTGCAGTGGTCGCGTCCTGCAGCACCTGTGAACCCTTGTGTCCGGTGGTTCGCATGGCGGTGACGTATTGCCCGCCGTGATCGACGCTGATCGTTTGCAGGTCGTCGTCCGTCAGATAGATATTTCCCTCAACAAAGTTTGTGCCCTGGCTGGCATTGCCCTTTTTCGCGTCACCCGTGTTTCCGTATCCGCCGCCGATCACGACGTCCAGACCCGGCAATGGTGTC
>JAYTAK010001065.1:0-6571 GCA_043737515.1 Candidatus Kuenenia sp.
CCAGTTCAACAACGCGGTCCGGTTGGTGCTGCTGTTCGCAGAGTTCCTGCAGTCGTAACGCCGCTTCAAGGTCGTCGGCGGAATACTGCAGGTGTTCGGTTAGCGTCTGCATCTCCGGCTCTGACTGGCTGCGACGTTTGTAGACGTCCGCCAGCAAACGACGAGGACCATTGGTGCTCTCGTCCTGCGGCACGAGTGCAATCAGTTTCTTCAATTCTGTTTCCGCTTCGTCAAGCTGCTCGGCCTTGATCAGCAATGACGCATGCAGCAGCAACGCCGGAAAATTCTGAGGATGCAGTTCAAGAAACTCCTTGACCGCATCCAGTTCCGTCGGTGCTGCCTCCGCCAGTTCTTCCGTCGCGAACTCAACCCCGTCAGCATACGCCATGGCCCGTTCGTTCAGATACGCGGCAAACGATTCTTCCAGCTCATCCAGTCCTTTGGTGTGCCGATCGAGGGCCTCGTTGATCTGGATGCCATCGTTCAGATCTTTCAGGATCGCATTCAATGCGGGAAGACCATGCACAGTGACAAGATGTTCCACCAGCATTGAAGATTCGTAGTAGGCAAAGTTCAGATCTTCGCCGCTCTTCGCCGTCAGGAACGCGCTGCTGAGTTCGGCCACGGGCGTGACTTTGCCGGCCAGGACTCGATCACGGAATTCGGGGTTCATGTGCTGTCCCCAACGGGTATCCGTTTGTCGTTCTTCGAAGACGGAAATCCCTTCGCTCAACCACCGTGGCATTCGGTTGCTGGTTTTCTGCAGCGTGATCACATGACAGAACTCATGCCACAACACGGATTCCCAACTGCCGGGGTTTTCCTTGCGTGTGGCGGGGCTGTTGGCCGTGACCACTTTCCCAAAGCAGACTCCCAGGAATCCCGCGACGTCCGGGACACCAAACGTGCGGACGGCAAAGTCATCGACGCGCGGATAGATTTCGACATAGACGGGAACTTCCGGCGTGAATTCATACCGCACAGTCAGCTCTGTCCATGCCTGTTCCAGCAGTTCCACGACACGCGGACCGTAGACGGCGGCTTCCTGTGTTTCCATGCGAACCTGAAAATGTTCGCTGGTGACGGTCGTGAAGCGATCCAGTGAATCCTTCAACTGCAGCAGATTGAACAGCGTCGTGTTATAGCCGTCGGCCTTATGAGCCTGCTCCGCCTGCAACCAGCCCTCGGCTTCCTGGCCCAGACGCAGCAGATCTTGCGCCAGTTGAATCCGGGCATCTACAAATTCCACATCGGCTTCTAGCGCCCGTCGTTGAAACTCGGCACCTTCGGCGAAACGATATTTCTGCGACAGTTTACGCCCGATCAGATGATCGACTTCCGGATTGGTGGTTGAGAATTTCAACGCAGCGACGCGCGAGGCTTCAGCCGCAGCCGCATCGTTCCGCAGATGCCAGATCACGGACTGCAGGCTGTGTCCTTCCGGCAGATTTGGATTGACCGTCAGGATTTGCTGGATAGTCTGTTCCGCGGCGGGATAGTCTTCACCGTCAATTTGCTGTTCGGCAACTCGCAGCAGAGCGGGGGCGAAGTTGGGATTGAGTTCCAGTGACTTCTTCAGCAGGGTTCCGGCTCGTTCGCGGTCGGACGTGTGAAACGCTTCGGAAAGCAGAAAGACAATCTCGGCGTTGTCAGGCATCGCTTTGTCTGCCGCAGTGAGGAGTTCAGCGGCGAAGGCCACATCGCCCTTCTTCAGAGCCAGGCGACCCGCCGCCAGAAAACCATCCGGGCGCGTCGCATAGTTCTTTCGCGCGCGTTCGAAGAAGCCTTCCTGGACGGCTTTCGCATCTGCCCCCAGCGCGAGCGCCATTTCCCCGAGCGCCACAAGATCGTCCGCATCGGTGTAGCGCCACGATGCGGAACTCACAAGTTTTTCCGTTGCGACCAGCGCTGCTGCGGCCTGATCGCGTTTCCCGTTAGCCAGCGCGCATTTGTATTCGAGCAACCGCAGACGGACGCTCCAGGAATAGCGTTCAATTCCGCCCGCAATGGTTTCCAGTGTTTCCGGATATTTTCCCAGTGCCAGTTCGCATTCTATCTTCAGAATCGGCCACTCTTCCCCGTAGCTGCGATTGGCGATGGCGTCGGTCGTGGCTTTCAGGCATTCTTCGTATCGACCGGAACGCAGCATTTCCTGACACGAGGCGACAGTTTCAGCGGCCTGCAATTTGCCGGATCGCAATTCAAGCGAGAACAGAATCAGGATGGCAAGAAGTGTGCGAACAAACGATGGAAGCATCGAGGTAACCCTGGAGGATGAAGCATTCTGTAATCGTATCGCAGATGCCGATGCAAAAACAACTGCATGGCGTTGTAACCTGAACGCACCGTTCAATGTAAAACCGCGATGGAACACGGAATCTCAGTCGGCGGAGCGACTGAGCTACGTAGGCGACGTCGGTCCGCGACTCGCATTCACTTCAGCGCACACTCCGAAAACGGCGTCAGATGGCTTATGACACCGATCCCTGTAAACGGTCCGACCGTGGCAGGGTAACGATCCGTCTCGCGTCGGGACCGTATCAGGCTGACATGATGCCGAACGGCCTGCTACAGTTTGCCGCCTGACTGTCACCACGTTTCCTGATTGAAGTTTATCCGGACTCCATGTACCTCATTCAACTTGCCGATCGCGTTGCGAAGGGCCTGAAACAGATTTCTGCTGAACGCCTTGCGCGGCATCGCGTCTTTCTGTTCTCGCAGCAGACGGAGAGCGGTGGCTTCAGAGGCCGCGAAGGTGACGCGGATCTTTACTATACGGGCTTTGCAGTCCGCGCGCTTGCCGTCAGTGGGGGGATGGATGCGGAGTGCAGTCGCAGAGTGGCGGAGTATCTGCGCACGATTGATCCTTTGACGTTGGGTGTGATTGATTTGCTGAGCTGGCTCTACAGTGCGCTCGTGGTTCAGACTTCGGACGGAACAGATCTGCTCCGCGAACTTCCGGACGACTTTGTTCCGCGCGTGATGGCAACAATCGAAAACAACCGGACGGCGGATGGCGGATACGCCAAGTCGAGCGAAGGCGCGGTGGGAAGCACGTACCAATCGTTCATGGTGGCGCTGACTTACGAGCTGCTGGGACAAAAGCTGCCGCGTCGAAATGCGATGGTGCAGTTTCTGTTTGATCGTCAGCGCGACGATGGCGGCTTTGTCGAAATCGCGCCGATGAAACGCAGCGGGACAAATCCCACCGCCGCGGCCGTGGCCTTGTTGCGACAATTGAACGCGATTGAATCAGACATCGCGGACGACGTGCTGGGTTTTCTGACGGACGTGGTCAGTACGGAAGGTGGCTTCCAGGCGAACACACGCATTCCGTTTGCGGACGGTCTGTCCACGTTCACGGGTTTGCTCACGGCGCATGACCTTGGGCGACGGGATCTGTTGTCACCGGACAAGATTCTGAACTGGGTGTCGAATTCTCTGGAGTTGCCATCGGGAGGATTCCGGGGCGCGAGCTGGGATCAGCAGGCCGACGTTGAATACTCATTCTACGGTCTCGGGATTCTTGGTCTGCTTTTTGCAACGCGGTGAAGCAATCCCTTTGATCTTGCTGTGGGACGATTGGCTGGTGGCGCGCAGGCAGACGCTTGTCACATTGGGGAATTACCTCTATCGGATATCCAGCACGACTCGCGTTCGAGCCTCTTGCCGCCTTCCAGAACTGCGGAAGCGACGGCAAAAACCCACAAAAATCCGGATGAATCCCTTATGTCGTTGCATTCGCCGAGCTGATTTGGCACGCTGTTTTGCAGCGGTATCCGTCATGACGGCGGTTCGCTGAATCCTCATGTCCGGGCAGGTGTAAGTGTGTCAAAGTGCCAGGATCTGGTGTTGCGTGTGAGATTGCGGCGAACCTTTTCTCGTGACCATGGGGCGTGTAGCGTGTCGGGCAATTGAGATCAACCCTCAAGTCTTCTTTCAAAATTGAAAACCAGAGAATTCAGATTCTGACCTGGAAACACGTCAAACATTTGGGTGAAGGCGTTGACGTAAACGGGGTCTGAAGCGAATAATCCGTCGCTGGCAACAGTTTAAGGGGGTTTTGGACGGTTTGGAGTTCGTTGATTGATGGGACCAGGATGGTTGAATATCAGCAACGTGTTCCGAACCTTATTTTTTTGCTGGCTGGTTCGGTTGATTTTTCAGATTCATCGGTATGCTGGATGGTGTTGAATCACTGACGGTGAGCCGAGTGAATCGGATCGAGCTGTGTTCACTCGCTTCAGCGGTTTGCTGATGCGAAGTAATAGTTGTGTCAGCGACGCGCTGACGAAAGATTGGATCGTGTCAGCGGTGTGCTGATGCGAACGTGTGTCTCGCCACGGAGGCACGGACACTCGATAAGGCAAATCGGGGCGTATCTCGCTCCACCGTCTGGATCTGCATTGTGAATGCGGTTCCTGACTGGAACTTTGATAAGGGGAAACGCGTGTATCGTCTGGACTTGGGATTGAAGGCGATCATCGAGGCAGGGAAGAAACGAGGGTTTGTCACGGTACAGCAGGCGCATGCCTGGTTACCCGATGAGGGAGGCGACCCGATCATGGTCGATAACCTCATCATGGCTCTCGACGAGTTCGGGATGGGCTTTATCGAAGACCCGGATATTTCGCTTGAGCCGGAACCGGTGGGCGAAGAGGTCAAACAGGCTCAGGCTGAAAAAGCGGCTCGCGCATTGCTGGGGCCGGAAACGTCGGCACTGTCATCACGCGATCCGATTCGCATGTATCTCAGTCAGATGGGCAACATCCCGTTGTTGACGCGCGACCGGGAAATCTTTCTGGCCAAACAGATTGAGATCATGCGCAAACGGATGCGGCGGCACATGCTGGAGTCTGATTTTGCACTCAACATCGCTGTCGATACGATCGAAAAAGTCCGGCGTGGTGAACTGCCGTTCGAACGAACTCTGCGAACTTCAGAAACCGAAGAAGTCCGCAAGGAACAGATCGAAGGCCGGATGGAAATCAATCTGCGGACACTTCGCCATCTGATGGAAGTGAACAAGGAAGAATTCTTCAAGTGGCGTGCATTACCTGACGGTTCAAAAGAAAAAGCGATGCTCGCGGAATCGCTCCGAATTCGCCGTCGCAAGATGTGCAGCCTGTGTGAAGAACTCAGTGTGCGCACGCATCGATTGCAGCCGGTGTTGAAACGCATGCTGCAGATCGGCGAACGTATTGAGCAGTTGCAGGACGAAATCTCCTGCCTGCGCGGAATGAAGACGGCTGATTCCGAACGCATGGCTCTCGAACGTGAACTCGAAGAGTACGTGCAGATGCTGATGGAGACGCCGGATCATTTTCTGCGTCGCTGCCGTGAACTCAAGAAGCGACTGGATGGCTGGACAGATGCCAAACAGAAACTTTCCGGCGGAAACCTGCGTCTGGTGGTTTCGATCGCCAAGAAGTATCGTAATCGCGGCCTGAGTTTTCTGGACCTGATCCAGGAAGGCAACGCAGGTCTGATGCGTGGTGTCGAAAAATACGAATACCGTCGCGGCTATAAGTTTTCCACGTATGCCACATGGTGGATTCGTCAGGCAATTACACGCGCGGTTGCGGATCATGCACGTACGATTCGTATTCCCGTGCATATGTTCCAGAGCATTTCGATGCTGAAGGCCAAGGCCGAAGAAATTCGCCAGAACACAGGTCGCGAACCCAGCAACGAAGAACTGGCTGAAGCGGTCGGGATGAGTATCGAAGAGACCGAACGCATCATGAAGACGTGGAAGCATCCCATCAGTCTGGATACTCCCGTGGGCGAAAGCGAAGACAGCAGCTTTGGTGAGTTTCTGGAAGACAGCCACGAAAGCAGCCCTGCGGAATCTGCAGCCAAGCAGATGCTGCGTGACAAGATCGATCATGTACTCAAGAGTCTGACCTACCGCGAACGCGAAATCATCAAACTTCGATACGGCCTGGGTGATGGTTACAGCTACACGCTGGAAGAAACCGGGCGTATCTTTAAGGTGACTCGCGAACGTATTCGTCAGATCGAAAGTAAAGCGCTGAAGAAACTTCAGCACCATACGCGAGCCATTCATCTGAAAGGATTCGTCGATATGGCGGATGACGATATGCCGCTGCCAATTATCCAGGAAGTCAGCGAAGAAGCGGCGATTTTGGAAGATGTCGGTGCGGCTTAAAGCCGCGAAGGCAGATTTGCTCGCTGCTGAAGAAATGCAAAAGCCCGGATGTGTAAAAACATCCGGGCTTTTTTTGCGTGTCGCTCACCCGGTATTCAGTGTTCAGGCCTTCTTCACTGCTGCTGGAATGCCCGGCTTCTTGGCATCCTTCTTAACCTTTTTGTTTTTCTTGTCATTTTTCTGACGGTTGTCGCCTTTTCCCATGATGATCACTTCTTCTGAAAGAACCGTGCATGCTTCGCAGCGAAGCGTGCGAATTTGTTGTCTGGAGGCAGACGTCTGCACTCCATGAAACTTGAAGAATACCAGATTTCTGAGAAATTTGGACAGATCAGGCGTGTTTCGTCCGGACTGCGAATACGGTTGTTTTTTTTTCGTGAAGGGTTACCGTTTCCCCAT
>JAYTAK010001066.1:0-2880 GCA_043737515.1 Candidatus Kuenenia sp.
GGACCTACCGAACACAGTCCTTTCCGGCAGAAAGGACCTACTTGTGCCTGAATCACATTGGTCGTTTTTATATCGAAACATCAGATTGCGCTACTTTCAACTTGTTTCTACAACTTGTGCCAATCAACCAACGGAGACAATTGTTCTCTTGAACCCTGTCCACGAACCGTCACAACTGGTGCAGCACGAAGTGGCCAAAGCCATCGCCACACTGACGAGCGCTCCCAGGGCCACGCCATCGACAACGCTTTGCCATGCATTGGACAAGAGTGGTGACAGGCCAACAGCAATCAACAGCATCGTGATGGCCAAAGTCAGCTTCCACAGCAGGGATGCCGACCGCATCCGCCACGCCAGCAGGATCACAACCAACGCCGCCACCAGCCGAATCGCGGCAATCTGACTTCGCCGCTGCACCACAAGGCTCAACATCGACGGGCGATGCACGGAGTCGGCGACGGAAACGAATTCGCGAGCCTGATAGTCAGCGGGCACGTCGAGATTCACGTTGACCGATAACCGAGCGTTGCCCTTTTTGGGTCTTGCAGTTTGAGCTTGACGACCAAAGAACGCATCACCGGGCATGCTCTCTGATGTCGTCGCAGATTGCACATCCAGCAGCAGGTCGGAGACGTCAGTTGGATTGTTCACTGCGCCGTTTCGTATGGTATGACTCGATAACGGTTGTGGTCCGCTGGCGGGGCGACCGCCTGATCCTGCAGCTTGCGGTGCGTCGGATGGAGCCGGTGGTGTCATACCGCCACCAAACCCACCACCTCCCATGCCCATGCCCGCATTCTGGTGGAAAGTAGCGGACCCGTCTTTGATGACGAATGACTCTTCCGCCGACATCGGTTCATTGGCCGCCTGCGGCATTGCCCCTGCTAAACCACCCGCTTCACCCCATTCCCCGTCGCCCGCAGAAATCATTGGTGCAGGTGCTGCTGTCGCAGCAACGGAATCCACTGATGATAATTGGCGGTTTCTTGCGTCATTTCTTGCCATGGTACTGCGCGATGCCTCGCGCACTTGTTGAACGGATGGAAGCAGCAGAAAAACAAGAAACATTGTCAGGCACAATCCAGCCACACCAATCCACCGCCTTCGGATAATGGAAACTGTCAGTACAAATAACACCAGAAAGAAAACTGCCAGCGGAATCAATCGCCCGGCCAACGTCGAAGTCTCCGGCCATGCAATCTCACCCAGCGATGCCAGCCAGCCTGGTTGATCAACGCCATTTGTCGGTCGGAACTGACCGTCACTGTCAACCAGCAACGACGACTGCGGATAGTGGACTCGCCACGTTTGCTGCAGCACGTCGATCGGAATCGCCTGCAACTTGCCGGCGTCGATCGAAAACTGAATTGGCCCCTGAACGGTCTGTCCGAAGGCTCCGCTCTTGCGGGAATCGGATTCGAACAGCACCGTCAGCACATGTTCCTGGCTTTCGGAGTTCGTCGGCACCGCAACCAGATAATCGCCGCCATCACGACGCACTTCCACCGGCTCGCCATTCAGCATTGTCGACCACAAGAACGATCGTTCAGCATCCGGCAACGTAAACCGCAGCGTCTGCACGCCGCTGGATCGGATCTTCGCCTGGCACCAGCGCTGGATGCTGCCTGAGTCATTCAGAGTACACACATTGGACAGTTGCTCGCACACGGCAGACGGAACTGTGTTCGTCACGAAGCGGGTCTCATTCACCTGGAACGCATAACCCGGCTGCACAAAGCGATAAATCAATGCGACTCGGCGACCGGTTGAAACTTCGGGAGCATCGACCAAACCCGCATCGGCGACGAACAATCCGGGGATCGAGCTGACTTCCGGACCGACCGACATCTGCTGCTCGGGCGACGCTTCAAACACCAGCACACCGTGCTGACGAACCGCGTCCTGCACCTGCACGATCGGAGCCGCAATCGGAGCCGTATCGGTCCGTGGCTGCTGCACGAATGCATGCAGCGACAGCGAACCGGCAAAGCGATGATCCAGCTTCAGCGTAAACGGACGCAGCCCGTCCGCTGGTGTTCCGGCTGACTGTTCAATGATGGTCACCGGCCGAATGGCGCGAGTCTGCTGGATTCCGGGAACCGGTCCCACACTGCGAACTGTAAATCGCACATCGGGCCCCAGAGATTCCGAAAGGCGAATCGTCAGCGAGCGAATCGTGCCGCTCAGCACGTCCGTGATGATCTCGGCATCCAGTGACTGCTGCCGGCTGTCGGCCCATGTCTTCAGGACCGATCGACTCGCCAGCCGCGACGGCTTCCGCACAATCGAGAGTTCTCCCGAGACGGTTGTCCCGAGATTCTGAAACACCTGCTCCGTGCCGCTGCCGGCAATTGGAGTTAATCCTGTCAACGACAATGGTGCGACTGTAAGGTCATCCGCAAATCGCACGATGTACGATCCGCCGACGGTTGTTGTTTCCGCCGCCGTGACGACTGGCAAGGCCAGTTTCTGTTCGTTGTCGGGATCGGCGATCGTGCGCGTCATTTTCAGCACCAGAGTCAGCAACTGACCGGGTGTGATCGGCTGAACGGGACGAACGAGGATTTGATTGGGATCACTGGTTGAAGTCCAGGGAACGGGCTGAAAAGTCGGTGGCGAGTCTTGTACCGGGGGGCTGACGCCGCCCCGCTCGCCGGATTCGACACTCGTCAACTGCCAATCCGGCGGTAGATTCACCAACAGTTCAAACAGCGGCGCGTTGAGCGTTTCGACAACAAGTGTCGCATCAAACGTGGCCGTCGTGTCGTCGATCGCCAGTACAGCGCTGGATTCGACAAACAGCTCACGATCGCGTGGTTTCGCGGCGACCTGCAGTTCAAACTCCTGCAACCAGAAATCAAACACGGACGCATCCGTCGA
>JAYTAK010001067.1:0-14979 GCA_043737515.1 Candidatus Kuenenia sp.
CGCAGTTGTACGTCGCCATCGCGGCTCGGTTCGTTCCAGGTCGGCAGGCGATCAGCGATGAAGAAGCCGCCGCACTCGATGTCGCCGAGGGCTATCACAAGGATCTGTCAGACGCCGTGCTGATGACCACACGCGGTGGCCATGTGTACGAGCGTACTTTTCTGAGTTCCTTCATTCGCCCCGGCATCGGTGCAAGAAACTGGGTTTCACGGACAAACTATCCTGCCCTGGGAATCCTGCAGACGGGACCGAGCGAGATGTCGATCTACACGAACCAGGACAATGCTCAGCCGACTGCTCACCTGCATCGTTACTCACTGCGTCTCGACGGATTCGCCTCGGTCCGCGCCGATTACAGCGGCGGTGAGTTGCTCACGAAACATTTCACGTTCTCCGGCAGCCGTCTGGATCTGAACTTCTCGACCTCGGCGGTCGGATCGATCCGCGTTGAGATTCAGGACGGCGCTGGCCTGGCGATTCCCGGCTTCGCAGCGGCAGATTGCGTGGAAGTCATCGGCAACGAGATTGATCGGACAGTGCGGTGGAAATCCGGCAGCGATGTAAGTTCGCTCGCGGGCAGAACAGTTCGCCTGCGCTTCGTCATGAAGGATGCCGACCTGTATGCCATGCGGTTTGCCGCTGAAAGTGATCGATGATGGGCGATCCGCATCACGTCCTGATTGTCGGTGTCGGTTCGATTGGCGAGCGGCATTTGCGATGTTTCCAAACGACAGGCCGCGCCGGGGTTTCGTTCGTTGAAATCAACGATGCGCTCAGAGCCACAATTTCGGAACGCTACGGTGTTCGCGGTTTCGCGGATCTCGACGCAGCAATGGCAGCGACGAATGATCGCACGGATGCGATTCAACGGGCTGCACCGCGCGTCACAGCGGCGGTCATCGCGACACCGGCGAATCTGCATCTGCAAATCGCAACTCGACTGGCGGAAGCCGGCATTCATTTGCTGATCGAGAAGCCGCTCAGCACCAGTATCGACGGTGCCGACGCATTTGCACGAGTGGTCAGGCAACGCAGTCTGGTGGTTGGCGTGGCGTATGTTCTTCGCTGTCTTCCTGCTCTGGCGGCCATGCGGGAGGCATTGCGGAGCGGACGATTCGGGAAGCCGGTCGAAATTGTCGCGGTCTGTGGTCAGCATTTTCCCACGTACCGTCCGGCATATCGCGACACCTATTACATAAACCGAGCGACGGGCGGCGGTGCCATTCAGGACGCACTGACGCATATGCTCAATGCAGGTGAATGGCTGGTCGGTCCGATCGAGCGACTCGTGGCAGATGCAGCTCACCGCGTGCTCGAAGGCGTTACGGTGGAAGACACGGCTCATGTGCTGACGCGACACGGTGATGTGCTCGGCAGCTACAGTCTCAATCAGCATCAAGCGCCGAACGAAGTCACGATGACGGTTATCTGTGAACGTGGCACAATCCGCTGGGAAGCTCACGCCAATCGTTGGCGGTGGATGCTGCTTCCGGATGATCCGTGGCATGACGAAGCATACGAAGCTCAGCCGCGCGACGCCGCATTCGTGACGCAGGCCAATCGATTTCTCGATGCCGTCGAAGGCCGTAATTCGCCACTCTGCAGTCTGGATGAGGGCCTGCAGACATTGCGTGTCAATCTGGCTGCATTGGAGAGCGTTGATCACGGATGCTGGCGAACAATCGACACTGTACGTGGTCCGGAATAAGAGATTTCTTTGTTTACCGCTAACTCTTGTGCGACGCGGGACGCTGGCCCAATGGCACTTGGTTTAAAGTAGCCGTCACTCTCCGAGTGACGAAATGCGATTGGTGTGGCGAGCTGAAACATTCGTCACTCAGAGAGTGACGGCTACTTTGTTCTAAACCAAGTACCATCCGACGCTGGCCCACGATCTTGAACCGGACGCTAATGCGTTCCGGCTGATCATACCAACCCCTTTTCTTACGCCTGACAACGCACAAGCCCTCTCATTCGGAATTCAATATGCCGGTTTCTCTGAGCGACTTCTCGACACACGATCAGCAGATTTGGGACGAAGAACTTCAGGACTTTGTTCCAGAGCGTGTGTTCGACGCCCATATTCACATGTGCGATCCAAGGCATGTGAAGGCCGCGTCACAGTCTGCGAATCTGTGGGGGGCCGCAGACTTCAATACGTTGCAGCAATGGGCCGCGCGACTATACCCCGGTCGTGAAACGCACTTTCTGGTACTCGGTAGTCCCATGCTGGGAATTGACGTTGAAGCACACAACCGGTGGTGCATCGATCAGGTCCGACAGGATCCCCAGTCCCGCATGAATCGACTCGTGACGCCGTCGTGCCGCACTGATGACATCGAACGCGATGTGCGGGAACTGGGATTCATTGGACTCAAACCGTACCGACTGTTCTCCGTCACCGGTGATATCGCGCAGTGCCGAATTCATGAGTTTATGACGCACGAACAACTGGAACTGGCGAATGACATGGGATTGTGGGTCACGATGCATCTCTCGCGATTCCACGGCTGCGCGGATGAGTTCAATCTGAGCGATCTGCGGGAGTTCACGGGAAGCCGTTATCCGAACATTAAATGGATTTTGGCCCACTGTGCTCGCAGTTTTACGTACTGGCCGATCCGGCAGGCGATCGATCAGCTTTGTGACATGCCGAATATCTGGTATGACGTCTCGGCGGTGACCGATGTGCGACCGCTGATCACGCTCTTTTCTCGTGAGAATCGGCGGCGAATTCTGTACGGTTCCGACGGCGTTGATTCCATGTACTTTCATGGACAATATGCCGCGATGGGGCGAGCCTGGCAATACGTCGATGCCAGCCGACTCAATCTGCAATTCCCGCACTGTGACGGTCGACCGATCCTGGCGATCTACGAGCAATTATTGTCAATGAAGCATGCGGCGGAAATTGCTGAGTGGTCGGCTGACGACATTCAGAACCTTTTCTGGAGGAACGCCGTCGCTGCATTTCATGTCCAGTTTGGCAACGATGAGCCCCCGAGCGTCGTGCAAGCCGGTGAGCAGACTCAGGCGATGTATGCTCGCGCGAAGAAACTCATTCCTGGCGGCACGCAACTGCTCAGCAAACGGCCGGAAATGTTTGCACCGGGACTTTGGCCGGCCTACGCGCGCGAAGCGTCTGGTTGCGAAGTGACTGATCTCGACGGGCGTCGCTTCATCGATATGACGACGTCCGGCATCGGATCGTGCCTGCTGGGATTTGCCGATCCCGATGTCACGCAGGCCGTGCAGCGTCGCATCGCGCTGGGTTCAATGTCGACGCTGAATGCAGCAGAGGAAGTCGAACTGGCGGAACTGCTGATCGAACTGCATCCGTGGGCCGAACAGGTGCGTTATGCCCGTTCCGGTGGCGAGTCCATGGCAGTCGCCGTGCGTATCGCTCGCGCAGCCACCGGTCGCGATAAGATCGCATTTTGCGGCTATCACGGCTGGTCGGATTGGTATCTCGCGGCAAACGTGAATCCTGCCGGGGCGACAGACAGTTTGCAAGGGCACCTGTTACCCGGCCTAGCACCTGCCGGCGTGCCGCGCGGTTTGGCGGGAACCATGTTGCCGTTTACCTACAACCGGCTGCAGGAACTGGAGCAGCACGTTGCACGCCATGGGCGCGAACTTGCAGCGATCGTCATGGAGCCGACTCGTTCGACCGATCCTGAACCTGGCTTTCTGGAAGGCGTCCGCGAACTGTGTGAACGTTGCGGAGCAATACTGGTCTTCGACGAGATTTCGTCCGGTTGGCGAATGCATCTCGGCGGTGTGCATTTAAAGTACGGCGTGATGCCGGACATCGCCGTGTTTGCCAAAGCGATCGGCAACGGTCACCCGATGGCGGCGATCATCGGCCGTCGCCGGGTGATGGATGCCGCTCAAACGTCGTTCATTTCCAGCACGTATTGGACTGAGGCCGTCGGTCCCACCGCCGCGCTGGCGACGATTCGAAAGCTGCGGGAAGTCAACATCGCCGCTCACACGAGCCACATCGGCGGTCTGATGCGCGACGGCTGGAAGAATCTGGGCCAGCGCCTGGGAGTCCCTGTCAGGACCTCGGGCCACGCGGCATTGCTGCATCTGAGTTTCGATCACGAACACGCAGCCGCGCTGAGTACGCTGCTCACTGCGCGGATGCTGGACCGAGGATTCCTCACCGGCAGTGGCTTCTATCCGAGCTATGCCCACAAGCAACATCACATCACCTGGTATCTTGCGGCGATTGAACCGGTCTTCGTTGAACTGGCCGAGGCGATTCGCCTGGGCGATGTACTGCAACGACTGCAGTCCATCGGCGTTCCCGTCCGGCACAGCGGCTTCACCCGGCTGACGTGATGACATGTGTGACAAAAATCAAAGTAGACGTCACTCTCTGAGTGACGGTGCCCGAAAACGCGAGCTAGTCAATCGGCTGTGCCACTTCTTTCTGCCGCTTCCCGTTTCATACGCAACTCCATCACTAACTCGAAGCTGCTCTTGAAATCGGGCAGATTGGTCGTCAGTGCCTGAAACTGCCCCTGCGGCAATGCGAGCAGATCAAGCGATTTGGTGCAGCGGACGGTGGCACTTCGCGTCCTCTTCTTCAGAAGAGCGATTTCACCAAAATACTCGCCCGCTCCAAGCGTCGCGAGGCGTTCGAAATTCTCACCCGAGGACGCTGAGTGATCCGCCGCTTCGGACTCGATGATCACTTCCGCTTCGCCCCGCAGGATTATATAGAGCGAATCGCCGAGATCGCCCTTGCGAAACACAATCTCGCCTGGTTCGAAGTGCAACTGGGCCAGCGCAGAGCCGCTGTCGATTCTGAGTT
The DNA here is from genome assembly GCA_043737515.1 of Candidatus Kuenenia sp. Taxonomy (GTDB): domain Bacteria; phylum Planctomycetota; class Planctomycetia; order Planctomycetales; family Planctomycetaceae; genus SXXK01. The sequence continues at coordinate 4,823 of JAYTAK010001067.1, forward strand.
GCACGGTTTCGGGCGGGATCAACAGATCCAGCAGCCACGAGAAGCCCACCTTCAGTTTTCGATCGATCCCCGGCAACTTCCACCAGTACACAGTGCGCCAGAGAATCCACGCCGGAAAACCGGAGATCCGAATGCGGTTAAAGAGCTCCGCGACGGCCGAATGATGTCCGAGCGATCCCATCTTTCCGAGTCCCGGAAAGCGAAAGACTTTCGGTTCGCGGCCGTGGATTCGCGCCGCGATGTTGTGCGCCAGAGTCTTTGCCTGTCGGATGGCATGTTGCGCGGTCGGAGGACAGTGTTCGTTGTCCGCCGCGTTCGGCACGCGCGCTGTGTCGCCCAGCGCCCAGATATTGGCGGCTCCGATGACCTCAAGATGGCCGTCCACCACAATGCGACCGCCCTCCTTCTTCAGATCGAGCGTGTCAATCAGCGGGTTCGGAAACGAGGGCACTGTTGAAACGAGCGTCTTGGTCGGAATCCGGACGCCGCTGGCCAGAATCGCGGCATCCGGAGTCGCCGTCTTGAGTCGATTCTCGAGACACAATTCCACGCCGCGACGCCGCAGGATTTTCTGTGCATAAGCACTGAGTCGCGGGCCAACTTCGCGTTCAAGAATCTGCTTGCCCGAATGCACCAGCACAACACGAATGTCAGCAGCAGAAAAGCTGCGACATCGCCTGGCCATGTGTCGCACAAAGTCGTTCAACTCCGCACACACTTCCACACCCGAAAAACCACCACCGGCGATCACAAACGTAAGCAGTTGCTGACGACGTTCCGGGTTGGTTTCGATCTCGGCTTCATTCAGAACATGGATCAGGTGATTTCGCAAACGGACGGCATCGGCGAGGTTTTTGAACGGCAACGCATGTTGATGAAGTCCGGTGATACCTCGAAAGTCCGTGACTGTCCCAAGCGCCAAAACCAGGTGATCGAATTCGAGTACGTAAGACTGCGGCCAGAATCCGGGGCTCAGCGTGACGCGGCGATTCGCGAGATCGACGGATTCGATTTCGCGAATGAACAGTCGGCAGCGCGGCACAAGGCGATGGATCGGGCTGACGGTATCGAGCAGACTGATGTTCCCCGATATCACTTCCGCCAGCATTGGCTGAAAGACGAAGTAGTTTTCGCGACTGACAAGGGCGATCTCGACATCGGGGTCGGATCGAAGCAGTTTGTCGAGATACATCGCAGTATAGACACCCGCGAAGCCACCTCCGAGAATCAGAATGCGTTTTCGCTCGTTCACGGACATGTGAAATCCCTGGACCACCGGCTGCAACTCGACCACGCGGCGTGCAGCTTACCGAATCAGGGGGATGATTGAAAACCAGTCGCATTCGGAAAAGGGGAACGAGTTCAACTCGATCTTCGCGTCGTCACTTAAGGGGATTTTCTTTCGCGGAGCGAAAGACGACAATCCTAAAACAAGTGCCATTTGGCTGGCACTTGCCGCTGACGTAACCACAAAAAGGCGATGCTGTGGTACGCGATCCAATGTCGAGTACTATCCTCGCTCGTCCGCCAGATAACCGGGCATCGCGGTCAGCGTTGTTTTGAGTCGCCCCAGCGCGCGGATGTAGCGGTCGCTGGCGGCCTGTTCTGAAATGCCCAGAACCTGGGCGGCTTCGCGGTTGGTGAGTTGTTCGAAATGTCGCAGGGCAAGGACTTCGCGGTCGATGTCTTTCATGTCGTTCAGGGCTTCGTTCAGCTTCTGAGACATTTCTTCCCGCAGCGCGGCTTCGCTGGGGCTGGTGAGATTGTCCAGCAAATGAAAAGACAGTGATGTCGATGTAGCAGATGTCGACCAGCCGCGGTCAATCGAAAACTCGGCCCCGGCGTTGCGTTTCTGAGTGTTCAGGTGTCGCCGATGAATATCGACCAGCGTCTGGCTGGTGATCAGCCGAAACCACACAAAGATCGAACGCGAGGCATCGATCAGAAAATGATCAATGCGCTGCACGGCGGACAACCATGCTTCCTGGAGCACATCATCGGCATCCACGCGCCCATGCAATCGCGGGTCCATACGAAATGTCACCATCCGCCACAGACGATCACGGTGCTGCGAAAACAATTCCGCCAGCGCGTTCTGGTCGCCGTTGGCAACGAGCGCCAGCAGTTCTGATTCTGATGAGCTGTTTGACACAATTGCCGTGATCCGCAGACGGGACGTGGTTGATCAAAACTCCAGTCTGCGTTGTATCCGCAATGGCCACGGAAATGAAGCGATCCGGCAGCAAGCCGACGCTATTGCCTCAACTGCACCTGTTCCAGGGCCGTGACTTCGATCACATCGCGTTTCTCTTTCTCCGAGAACCGTGTTCCCTGGAGTCCGACCTGCTGACCCAGATATGCATCCAGGCTCACACTGCCGGTCGTCTTCAGATCGGCCAGAACTTTCCCGGACGGTGACATCAGGACGTAACCGGATCCCTGGGCGGAATCAGCCGCGCGCTGCACAATTCCGGCACCGATGAATCGATTCTGCGGACTGCCGGGCGTGATCACGGAGCGAGACGATGGCGAAGCGTTCTCTGCCACGGTGCCGTTCAGGCTGTTGTCCGTCGCCGCCTCCGGCGTTACGAGAGACGGATCGCCCATTGCAACATCGGACGACTGCTGCTGATCGCTCTGCACGTATTGCTCAAATGCCTGCGCCAGTTGAGTCGGCTGACCCGCAGCTATGGCAGATTCCGGTCCTGCGGCCGCTGCGAGTGCCGGTGCCAGTGGCGTTGAAAATGCGTATGGATTCCGGGCGATCAACTGTGCATCGCGCTGTTCAGTCTGCGATGTCAGTTGTCGCAGTTCCAGCAGCTTTGCAAGACGACGACGGTAGCGCTCAATCGCCGGATAACGCATGTCGATGGTTCCAGACAGCGACTTCTGAGTCACATTCTGCTGCAGCATTTTGTACTCAGTTTCAATGGCGTCCAGGTTCCAGGTTGTAGAATCCTGCCGCAGCATTTCCCCAAAGCGTCGGTCGATATCGGCCAGTTGCTGACGTTCGGAATGTTTCTGCTGGGCCGCCGTCAACGCATCACTGGGTGCAACAACGGGGAGATCGCTCACGCCGGCTGTGGTCGGAGCAATCCCCGCGATGGAAGGAAATACCTGCACGCCTTCAGGGCGAGCCGCATTGCCCGGCACCGCGTATGGATCGGTGTTCATCTGAGCGCGATGTTCGGCATCAATCGGCACCAGCGCCGAACCAGGAATCCAGCGACGTTCACGTGTCGGCGGTGCAATCTGCAGCATCGACTGCGGCCCGCTGCTCGTCACAATTTGTCGTTGTCCCATAATGGTGATTTTTTCTCCGGTCTTCAATCGTCGCTGAAAGACGGAGGCCTCGTCACCAAATTCACTGCCAACGAAGGCGATGACGCTCTCCTCGGCGACTTCACCTTCTGTGTCGTTTACACGTTTTACAAAGCGTTCGGGGATCCAACTGAAGCTGCCCTTTGGCGGATCGATCATGAACCAGCCACCTGGATCATGCCGATGCACGGTCACGACGGTTTCACGAGGCAGTTTCTGAGTCGGATAGTACGAATCACCCGCTCCGCTGCGGACAAAAACTTCATCCACTACGACTTTTGCGTCATAGGGAAAGCTCTTGATCTGGGCCGCAGCGAATTGTGCGGACAGCATGGAAATCAGGAATGTGACGACGGCGAATGCACGCATGGTTGTGCCTCCGATAAAACTGATTTTTGCAGGTGAGTGACACGCAAAGTGTCGTTCATCTGCCGAAACTGCCGGACGTTGAATTCACCGGCACGATTTGCTGATTCTGACAATGGAAAACTGATGCGAACGCATCGAAACGGTGGGACTATTCGTTGATCGTGTGCTGCGTGAAAGCTGAAATTCGACCGGCCAACGATAGGGATTGAAGTAATGAAGTGGACAGGAAACACTGTGTTTTCAGTTTTTTTCTGCGGTTCATTCGCCGTTGAAAGCAAAACTTGCCGCAGTCGGAGCAACCTGAACTTGCCCCGTCCCGGATTTCTTAACCAATCCTCAAATCTTCCTCAAGTCTGATTTTCCGGACGGCGCCTCCGTAGCTCAGTCGCTCCGCCGACTGAGATTCCCCGGTGCCGACATCGCCAACCTCAAACCGGCGACTTCTGGAAACCGCGTTGCGGCGTTGTATTCGAACAGGCGAGAAAGGGAATGCGAGTCGGCGGAGCTACGTCGCCTACGTAGCTCAGTCGCTCCGCCGACTGAGATTCCCCGGTGCCAACATCGCCAATCTCTACCCGGCAACTTCTTGAAACCGCGTTGCGGCGTTGTATTCGAACAGGCGCGAAAAGGAATGCGAGTCGGCGGAGCGACGTCGCCTACGTAGCTCAGTCGCATTTCAGCCTCACATCATCCGATCGATCACTGTCACGCCGTGGCCAGGAAACTCGTGCATTTTTGGCAAAAGCTCCGCAGCCTGCGTCAGTGTGACTCGATCGCTGATCAATAATTCGGGTCGCAGCGCGCCGGAGGAAATCATGCGGAGCATCCGGTCGTACTCAAACGCCTGCATGCCATGACTGCCGATGATCTCCAGTTCATTTGCAATAACGGCACTCATCGGTACCGGCGGATCGGCATCGGAACCAAGCATCAATCCGATCTGAACGTGCCGACCGCGTTTGCGAAGGCATTTGACGGAATTCCAGCACGTCGTCCGGCTGCCGAGCGCATCCATGGAAACATGCGTACCGCCGCGTGTCGTCTCCCTGATCGCCGCAACCGGATCTGTCTCGGCAGCATTGATCACGACGGCGGCTCCGCAGCGCTGAGCGAACTCAAGGCGGTCACGGCGAATATCCACGGCGATGACCTGGGCTCCCAATGCGGCGGCGATCATCACGGCTGACAAACCGACGCCGCCGCATCCATGCACCGCCACCCAGTCGCCCGGCTGAGTTCGTCCCTGCACTATGACTGCTCGAAACGAGGTCGCGAATCGACAGCCCAGACTGGCGGCCGTCACGAAGTCGATTTCTGCCGGCAACGAGACGAGATTGACGTCCGCGTGACGGATTGCCACCAGTTCTGCGAAGGCTCCCCACTGCGTGAAGCCAGGCTGAGTGTATCGATCGCAGATCTGCTGATTGCCGCACACACATTGTTCGCAGGTGCCGCAACCGCAGCAGAACGGCACTGTCACGCGCTGACCGATGGACCAGTGTTTGACGGCACTTCCAACCGCGACGATTTCTCCGGCAAGTTCGTGTCCGGGGACATGCGGCAGATGGACATCGGAGTCATGTCCCATCCAGCCGTGCCAGTCACTGCGACACAATCCGCAAGCACGTACGGCGATCACTGCGGAGTCCGTTTCGGGGACAGGATCATTGACGATTCGGATTTCCAGCGGCATCCGAAACTGTTCAAAGACGGCGGCCTTCATGGCATGGACTCAGGCTTGCAAAGGAATCAGTTCTCAGAGATCGTGCCCACCACCGTCATTCGGTACTGGCCACCCTTCAGCGTTGCAAGGTTACCCGTGATAAAAAACACATTCATTTTGATCAGCGCATTTCCCGGTTGCCGACACGAGACCTGCACGGTCGCCGTTTCGTCGGCAGCGGCATAGTTGGTTGTATCGACAATCGTGTCGAACTGCCAGCCAGAGCCCGCCGATCCTGAGATCTGGGTCAGTTGCAGCCGCACATCGCGCTTGTAGTTCGAATCAGACAGGTTGTGAAACGCATGATCCGACTTGAACTGTACTGTGGAACCAGTGCCTGACGACGTCTTGGCCTGCCAATTCTGACCGATGAAGCTCACGTTTGCTGCGGTCATTGGATGCGTGGCCGTTCGATCGCCACTCAAAGCCCGGAGTTCCATCGCCGGGGCGACATGCAGCCTGTAAACCATATTGTCCTGCGCCAGCGTCGGCCGGACGAGGGAACAGAGTCCCAGTATCAGCATCAGGCGTGACGAAACAGACAGCAGCGTCATGATGTACGGAAGCCGGTAAAAAAGCTGGAGCGAGCAACGATGCTGGACACTATCTCGCCGTCAGCAGTCGGCAAGTAATCGAATTCTACACTGTGCGTATTGGCACAAACCCGGATGTTGCATTTCGTCGCGCGCGATCAACCCGGAAGATTCGGCATAATCGTCATTCGTGAGGGAACACAAATCGCCATTGCACAAATTGCAGATCAGACGATCACTTTGAAGATGCGTTCCAGTGCTTCCTCGACATTTTGTCGGCTGTTGAACGCACTCAGGCGGAAATAACCTTCGCCCGCCGCACCGAAGCCGCTGCCAGGTGTTCCGACGACATGAGCCTGGCTCAGCAGCAGATCAAAGAAGTCCCAGCTCGACAGATTCTTCGGCGTCTGCAGCCAGACATACGGTGCATTCACACCGCCGAAGACCTTGATCCCGACTTTGCTCAGCCCCTCCCGCAGCAGCCGGGCATTCGTCATGTAGAAGTCGATCAAGCCGCGCATCTGAGCCTGCCCTTCAGTTGAATAGGCCGCAGCCGCGCCTTTCTGGACGACGTAGGACGCACCATTGAACTTCGTCGATTGTCGGCGATTCCAGAGTTGATGCAGTGACACTTTTTCGCCGGACAATGTAGTGCCCATCAACTGTTTCGGCACCACCGTCAGTCCGCACCGCACACCGGTGAAGCCGATGCTCTTGCTGAAACTGCGGAACTCAATCGCGACATCTTTCGCGCCGTCGATCTCAAAGATGCTGTGCGGAATTTTCGGGTCAGAGATAAATGCCTCGTACGCTGCGTCGAACAGAATCAGAGCATTGTTGGCGCGAGCGTAATCGACCCAACGTTTGAGTGTTTCTTTTGAAGCGACCGTGCCTGTGGGATTGTTCGGATAACACAGATAGATCAGATCGACAGGGACCGACGGCAGGTCTGGTACGAAGTTGTTAGCTTCGTTGCCCGGCAGATAGACAAGGCCTTCAAATCGTCCGCTGGCATCCGCCGGACCCGTGTGTCCGGCCATGACGTTGGTGTCCACATAAACCGGGTACACCGGGTCAGAGATGGCGATCCGGTTATTCGCGCCAAGGATGTCGAGGATATTTCCGGAGTCGCATTTTGAGCCGTCGGAAATAAAGATTTCGTCTGCCGAAATGTCGATCCCGCGCGACGCAAAGTCGTGCTGCGCGATGGGTTCGCGCAGAAATGCGTACCCTTGCTCCGGGCCGTAGCCCTTGAATGAGTCGCGGTGTGCCATATCATCGACGGCGTCATGCATGGCTTTGATGATGGCTGGCGGCAAAGGTTCCGTGACGTCGCCGATTCCCAGGCGAATGATTTTTGCCGAAGGATTGGCCTGCGAAAATGCGGTCACGCGCCGACCGATTTCCGGAAACAGATAGCCAGCTTTCAACTTGAGAAAATTCTCGTTCACCTGCACCATGAGATCATACACCTGACTGAAAATCGTTCATGTTCGTGTCACACATCGCAGGATCGTGCCCGCGGGTGGCGAGTTGTGACAGGTCAGCAGACGATTTTCAATCCAGGCGACATCAGGAAAGCAACGCGGCGACTTCTTTGCCGCCATCGACAACCTTGAGCGGTCTTCCCTGGGGACTCATGTTCTCATGGTCCGGATTGACGTGCAGAGCCTTGCAGATTGTGCGGAGCAGGTCCGGCACTGTGATGGCATTTTCGGCGACTTCCGTGCCGTCGGCTGAGCTGGCTCCGTAGACCTGACCACCGCGAATGCCGCAGCCGGCCATCATCATACTGAAGACTCGAGGATAGTGATCGCGGCCTTCACGAGGATTGATTTTCGGCGTGCGTCCGAATTCACCCATCCAGACGACCAGCGTGTCCTGCAACATGCCTCGGTCTTTGAGGTCCCGCAGCAGTGCCGCCGTTGCCGGATCGACCTCTGCCGCATTTCGGGCACAGCCTTCAAAATTGTCCTGATGAGTATCCCAGTTACCGGAACGAACCTCCACAAACGACACGCCTTTTTCGACCAGTCGTCGTGCCAGCAGACAACCTCGACCAAAATTCGAATCACCATATTCGCTGCGAAGAGCCTGCGGTTCCGAGGAAATGTCGAAGGCATTCATCTCCGGCGTCAGAATGAGCCGCGAGGTTTTGCCGTAGAGCGACTTGTGCGTTGCGGCCAATTGAGCCGATTCGTTCTTCGCGAATTCCGCTGTCAGTTTGGACATCAACTCCGTGCGTCTATCAAATCGTTCCTGCGGGACGCTGAGTGCTGCATTCTCCGGAATCTGACCAGGCCGACCGACCACGAACGGTTCGTAGTCCATGCCCAGGAATCCAGCTCCCTGAGTTGCCCCGATCGAAACAAACGACGGCAGTTGTGAATCGACGTGTCCGTTCTGCTGCGCGATGCACGACCCGAACGCCGGATGCTTCACGCTCCCCGCCGGAACATAGCCTGTGTGCAACTGATACGTCGCGCGGGGGTGGCTGCCTTCTTTGTTCGTCATTGAACGCACAACCGCGATGTCGGTCATCATCTTTGCGACGTTCGGGAAGTTGTCGGCAATGCGAATGCCAGGGACGGCCGTTTCAATCGCTTCCGTTGGTCCGCCGTTTTCGTGTCCGGGTTTCGGATCGAATGTTTCAAACTGACTCGGTCCGCCCTGCATCCAGAGCAGAATCATGGACTTGCCGTGTTGCCGAAGAGCATCCGCCTGTTCGGCCATCACGTCGCGAAGCCCAAGGCCAGCGGTGGCCGCCGTCAGAATTCCGGCGGTTTTGAGAAATCGTCGCCGGAGAAACCCGCCGCGAACAGCCGCAATTGCATCGAAGATTTGAGTTGCCATGTTGCTTGCCCTGTCAGCCCGTCACTAAACGCTTAAAAAAATCACCTTCATTCACTGTCGGGCGTTCGGGGCGCCCCTTGTAGAACCATGTCAGGTGTCGATTGTCGAGTCCCAGAAGATGCAGAATCGACGCGTGCAGGTCATGCACATGCAGGCGATCTTCAACGGCTCGCAAACCAAGGTCGTCAGTCGTGCCGATCGTCTGGCCGCCACGCACTCCGCCGCCCGCCATCCACATCGTGAAGCCCGTCGGATTGTGATCGCGACCGTTGCCTTTTTCTGACATCGGCGTGCGTCCGAATTCACCGCCCCACACCACCAGTGTCTGATCCAGCAAGCCACGCTGTTTTAAGTCCTTCAAGAGTCCGGCAATCGGCAGATCACTGGCCTGACAAAGTCCTGAATGATTCGCTTCAATGCCCGAATGCGCGTCCCATTTGCTGCCGGCTCCATGATACAACTGCACGAATCGCACGCCGCGTTCCACCATGCGTCGAGACAGCAAACACATTCTGCCAAAGGTTGCGGTCTCCTTTTGATCCATGCCATACATGGCCTGCGTGGCCGCTGTTTCGTCTTCAATCGCCACCGCTTCCGGTGCCTGGGCCTGCATTCGAAACGCCAGCTCATAGGCGGCAATACGAGCGTCGAGTTCTGACTGTTCAGGATGCTGATGTGCAAAATCTCGGTTGAGTCGATCCAGCAGTCGCAGTTTGCTTTGTTGCTGACTCAGCCCCGAGCCTTCGGGCGGATTGAGATTTGGAATCGGTTCAGAGCCCTCGTTCAGCCGCACACCCTGATACATGGCTGGCATGAATCCGGCGCTCCAGTTGCGAGGTCCGTTTACGACCGACGATTTGTTGTCCTGCATGACGATGAATGATGGCAGGTTGTTGTTTTCAGAACCCAGCCCGTACGAAACCCAGCTTCCGAGTGACGGACGTCCGCCGAGGATCGAACAGGTATTCATCTGGCAGACACCGGACGAATGGTTGATCCCATCCGCCCAGCAACTGCGAATCACGGCGATGTCATCTACACACTGAGCGGTGTGCGGCAACCAGTCGGAAACCCATGTCCCGGCTTCACCGTGCTGTTGCCATCGTCGCTGTGACGCCAGCAGCGGAGAATGCGATTCACCCATCGCTGTAATGACTTCACCGAAACTGTCCGGCATGCGCTGGCCGGACAATTGGTTGAGCAACGGTTTTGGATCAAATAAATCGATATGACTGGGGCCACCTTCCATAAACAGAAAGATGACGTTTTTTGCCGTCGCTGGAAACTGCGGCGTTGTCGATGCGGATTTCTGCCCCGACATCGCCAACGGATGTTCGAGTCCGTCCGCCAGCAACGCT
>JAYTAK010001068.1:0-2878 GCA_043737515.1 Candidatus Kuenenia sp.
GCCGTTCCGGCAATTGCCAGACACCTGCCGGAACGGCGCTGCGCTGGGTCCGGCCTACCGCAAAATCAAGGATTGACGGGGCACGAACTGCTGGCGACGGTGATCTCCGTGCCAGCCGACGCCGTTAAGCATTTTACCAGGGAGTACGCATCATGAAGTGGGAAGGTCGTGAACAAAGTTCGAACGTCGAAGATCGTCGCGGAATGCGAGGTCCGGCAGTGGCGGCAGGCGGCGGTGGGATCCTGCTGGTGATCGTGATGATCGCCATGAACATGATGGGAGCGAATGACGATCAGAAAAGACTGGTGGAGAACGTCGCAAAGGAGTTCCAGGATCGAGCCGCGACTGCTCCGGCAACTCCGGGGGAAGGCATCGACGACAAGAGCAGGGAATTCATCAGCGTGATCCTGCACGACACAGAAACGATCTGGACGAAGCTTTTTCAGGATCAGGTTCAGGGAGGCAGCTACACGCCACCAAAGATCATTATTTTTTCAGACAGCGTGGCCTCTGGTTGCGGCAACGCCAGTGCGGCGATGGGGCCGTTCTATTGTCCGGCTGACGAGCAGGTCTACATCGACCCGACGTTCTTTGATGAACTGGCCACACGACATCATGCCAAGGGCGATTTCGCTCAGGCCTACGTGCTGGCCCATGAAGTCGCGCACCATGTGCAGAACCTGAGGGGCTACAGCGATATCGTGAATCAGGCACGGTCGCAACGAGACGAACGATTGTCAAATCAGATGTCGGTCCGACTGGAGCTGCAAGCCGACTATCTCGCCGGGGTCTGGGCGCATCATGCTCATAAAGCCTACGACATCCTGGAAGACGGCGATATGGAAGAAGCCATTAACGCCGCCAAACAGATCGGCGACGACACGCTGCAACTGGAATCCCTGGGACACATCAATCCGGCACATTTCACGCACGGTCGGTCCGATCAGCGCGTGAAGTGGTTCAAGAAGGGCCTGCTTTCCGGCAAGTTCAAAGGCTGCGAAGAGTTATTTGATATCAGCTATGAAAAGCTGTGACCGCGTTCCTGCACCTGGTCGAAGACGATCACCCTGAACGTGCAAACGAACGGACGCGAATGACGCTGTTCCTGCAGACTCTGTCCCTTGCTGCCTCCGTGCTTGTTGCTTCGACGTTCACCAGAACGTCGGTTTTGTGATTCGCTGGTCTGCCGCTGCGAGACATGGCTCGACGTGGCGGAAGAACGAATCAGATGTTTTTTGCTTCGATGATCGGAGTGAACTCCAGTTCCCCGAAGTCGGACCATGTCACCGCTAAATCATAGAGAGCTTTTTCATCCGTCGTGTCAATAATTGCAAAACTGACGCCGGTGCCAATCGCAACCCACACGCGTTCTGCTTTGACAGTTGCCTCACTTTTTAACGCCCCTTGTTGCAACAATTGCAGCACCTTTTCACGATTCTGGCTGCCATACGTGAATTTGACATGGAATTTCATCAACTGCTCTTTTCTTTGTAGTGCTGCATGGGAAAGAACATGAATCCGTGAAGTCTGAGGCATCAGCACATCAGACACTACGAACTGATACCGCCTGATTTGTTTTCATCGTTGGCCTGGAGAATATCAGAGTGCATAATGCTTTGCCACCTCTCGTTTCATGTAACGAAAAACCGAATGATCGGAAGATGCAGATTAAACGGGTGTGAACGAATTGGCAGAACCCGTGGCCTGGTTCGTGTCGAGGATTCTTTTTGCAGTGCGACGCAAATTGTGGATATACTGGCCAGTCGTGTGTATGAATCGATTAACGGCAAGCCGCAGGCGTCAGCGTCGCCTCTCTCCAGGTTGGGGTATTCCATGACATTCTTGTCCCGACGTACGGCAGTTTTCGGTAGTCTTGCTTTCCTTGTCGGCAGTGCGATCCTGTGCTCAGCCAATGCTCTCACGGCCGCGCCGCCTGACGAAATTGAAGAACCTGCCGGGCTGGTCTGGTTTATCGGGACGGTCGAACAGGTCGTTGACGGCGTGCCGACGATTGATCTGGGCGAAGTTCATACACTGCGCAGGGCCGACGAAGGCGAACCGTTCCAGGCGAGGAAAGATGCAAGTGATTCGACGCGGGATCTCCGACTGCCCAGACAATGCACAGTCGCCGCGATTCGATACCGTGACAATCATTTTTCTCCGCTGGGTGTCCTGGAAGTCAGTCTCAGCAATCCGACCTGGTGCCAAATGAAGAAGCCCGCTTCGTTTACCCCTGAAGTGGGTGACCTTGTGATGTTTGTGGCTGCGCCGGGGGATCTGGGTTCCGGTGACGCGATCCGGGACTCATTTATCCGGCATCGGATCGTCTCAAATTCCAGCGGAAATCGTTACTCAACGGTGCGTGAATTGGTCGAAGCCGACACGCTGCAGCGCGTGATCGAGAGACAGCCGAACTGGGTCGAAGGCAAGCGCAGAATCGCTGGTGTCATTCGATCACCTTCTGTGACAAAGGAAATGCACGCCAGACTCAAACCCTTCTTCAATCAGATTATGACATTTCAGGATTATCAGGACCGGGGAGTCGATGTCGCTCAGGTCACATCCGAATCATGGGGAAAAGTGCTTGAACAACTGCGGTACACGAAGGAATCGACCGACACGAAAATGAAAGAGGTCGATGGCGATGCTGTCGCCGAACCAATCGTGACCGAGAGCAACGTTGATCCTGGCCAGTTGATCACCGTCCGCAGTTTGGTGGACAAATCCTTGTTTCAGCGATTTCCGGAAGAACGCAATACGATGGCGGCAATCTGCGCGACATTGCTGTATACCAAGACATCCAATGAACGTCAGTGGATCGCTCAACAACTCGCCAAGAGCCAGTTTCCAGTCCTCGGCGACCAGGAACAGCCCCTGA
>JAYTAK010001069.1:0-2874 GCA_043737515.1 Candidatus Kuenenia sp.
CCGCCAACTGCTTCTGCAGACGCAGAATCAGCCCGATCAGTTCGTCTTGCGACAAATCATGTAATGGAGTCCTTTCCATCGCTCAAGTCTACAACTTCCATCGACAGTTTGCTGTGGTCTGATGGTGGCACAGGCTAATGGAGTCCTTTCCATCGCTCAAGTCTACAACTTCCCCCACCTTCATGTCACCACCACTTTTCGCACAATGGACAGCTACCCTTACGGCACCTTCACATCAATGCACACGACATCCTTGTCATCGCGCACAAACAGATGACCGTCAGCAAGTGCAGGTGCCTGGCGCGTCGTTTCCATGATCGTGGCGCGGCTGAGTTCGTGAAATTTTTCGGGACTGGCTGCGACGATCACAACCTCACCTGCCATCGTGGTGAGGAATAACTTGCCGTCAGCCAGAATCAGATTGCTCTTCCCAAAACGATTTTTCTGCCACATCGTCTTGTGATCTTTCAGCCGCAGGCAGATCAGATTTGTGATCGGCCCGGCACCGCCTTGATTATCCAGCCCGTACAAATGCCCGTCATGAACCACGGGCGTCTGCCATTCGGCTCGAAGTTGACTGTCTTTGCCGAGTGACGACCAGATTTCTTCAGCCTTCGTGCCGTTCTTGTCGGCCTTCACTTCCAGAATCACCGAACCATGATTTTCGCCCGCCGAAATCAGCACATGCTGATCGTCCAGTCGCACGGGTGACGCCGTGTTGCAGTCGTATTCCGTCGGAAACGGAGATGACCACATCTCCTTGCCGGATCCCGGTTCAATCCCGACCGCACCGACACCCGTCAGCGACACGATCTGCGTTTCACCGTTGAGTGACATCAGCACGGGTGACGAATAGCCTGCGTTTCCGCTGCCGACCTTCCATGCCAGTTTGCCGTCCGCAATTCCGAACGCCGCCACGGCTGCCGTTTTCGTGCCGGAATGCACGATGACGTGACTGCCCGTGACCAGAGGTGAACACGACACGCCGTATTCATTCGGCTTGCCACTGAGCAGTTTCGGGACATTGACTGTCCACAGTTGCTTGCCGTCATCGACTTTCAACGCCACAAGAATTCCTTCCCCGGTGAAGGCAAAGACATGACCGTCCGCAACCGTTGGCGTCGCGCGAGGACCGTGGCCCATCGCGTTTTCATACTTTGGAGCGACCGGTGTTCGCCAGCGTTCTTTCCCGTCAGCCGCATTCAGGCAGACAACGTATTGAGACGTTTCGTCCTGAAACATGGTGAAAGCCATACCTTTGGCCACCGCCACTCCGGACATACTCACACCAAGCGGCGTGCGCCAGACAATTTTCGGCCCGGCGGCAGGCCAGGCGTTGATCAGGCCCGTCTCTGTCGAAACACCATTTCGATCCGGTCCAAGAAACTGAGCCCAGTCGCCGGCAATTGCAAGTTCGCCGACAAGGCTTATCATCACGAGACTCAGGAATGACGACGTCAGAATTGTTCGCATAATGATTCCTCTTGAACGTGCCTGATCCGGCGTGGAAAAGAATTTCACGCATCGTGACGTATTTTGTGCAATTCAGAAAGCCAGTTTCCCATGCAGATCTGGGTTGATGCGGACGCATGTCCGGTCGAAGCAAAGGAAGTCCTGTACAAGGTGAGCAAACGCCTGCAGATTCGGATCACGCTCGTCGCCAATCAGATGATGTGGATTCCGAAATCCAGCCTCATTCATTTTGAACTGGTGAAAGCCGGTGCCGACATCGCCGATCGCCGCATCGTGGAACTGCTGAGCGCTGGCGATCTGGTCATCTCCTCCGACATCCCGCTCGCCGCCAACGCCGTCGCGCGCGGGGCGACGGTGCTGGACCCGCGCGGCGAAGAATTGAACGCCGACAACGTCGGGTCTCGCCTCGCTGCCAGAAATCTGATGGACGAACTGCGAGGTTCCGGCATGGAAACCGGCGGACCGGCCGCCTACAGTGCCCGGAACAAACAGGATTTTTCCAATCAACTGGATCGACTGCTGACGAAAATGCTCAGGTAGTGTCGAGCGACAATTTGTTCTCCCTAACGGTGGCGATGCAAGCGGTCTGTTGATTGAGCCTGGATTTCTTCGTGGGGGTAAGCTTCCAGCTTGCCATCGCGGAACGAAAACTCCATGTTTCCTGAAAGACCTGACAAGCTGGAAGCTTATCCCACTTTAAATCAACAGCCCTCCGTGTGTTCATGCGCGGGCCACGGAGGGCTCACGCCCAGCCGCTCGCCATCGTCAATTCGCACCGCGTGAAGAATATACCTCAGGCGCCGATGAGTGACACGTTTTCAAAATCCTGAACAGCTCGATGTGCGAGCAGCGTTCATGCTGCAGTCCGTCGCTGTTTCGTGTCGAAATTCGAACAAGCGGCACCAGAGGTCTCGCAGCGAGGATTTGCTCGCGAGCACCACATCTGGGGTTTGATCAGGACGCCAACTGCGGTTTGCGACGCATCGTCCGTTTTCTGGAACTGACGCAACTCGACCAGGTTGTCGGGAGTTCATATGGGACACAGTACATCCACGGGCAGATCGTCAGCGACCCGGCAAAAGCACTGCTCGCTCACGCCGCCGCCCAGAACGCACACCATTCCCCGGACTTGTTTCATGTGCAGCAGGAGTTGTCGCGTGCCACGGCCCTCTCACTCAGGAGGCAGACACTGGGCTGTGCGACAAATAGCAGTTTCGTAGATTCTTCATGAATTCCATGAAGCGATTTCTGTTCCATGGTTCACATCCGTTTGAAGACTGCAATTCAGCCGCAACGCGGCACAAGGTGATAGCCTGGGGCAACGCCCCAGGAATCGTCCCGCAGATGCCTGAAAAGCCCTGAAAGGGCGAAATAGGAGCCGCAAGCATTTCGCCCTTTCAG
>JAYTAK010001070.1:0-2872 GCA_043737515.1 Candidatus Kuenenia sp.
CGGGGCCGGACGATGTCGCGGCAGACGGGCGGTTCGAAGCGATCGACGTGTTTGTGGATTCCGGAAACCAACGATTGGCCGCATGGCAACTGGAAGTCAAAAGCACGGCCGAAGATGTGGAGATCGTGGGCATCGAAGGCGGTGAACATCCGGCTTTTGCCGAACCACCGTACTACGATGCCCACGATCTGCACATCTTCGGCCGTGCTTTTGACTTCCAGTTGCCATGCGGCCAATCGCTGGTTGCCGGAATCCACAAATACGTCGATGGCTTCGAATCGCCCGTCTGCCGCAACATCATCCGGCCCAGGAATTTCTGTCTGGATGCTCTGCACCGGCGGATCAGCCTTAACCGCTTTGCCTTCCTGGGCATACGTCAATGCCATCAGACTGACGTCAAATGCAATCAGCAACGCCCAGCACAACGGGATGCGACAGCGTCGTGAGCAGCTGTGTGCATTGGTTGGTTCATTGGTAGTCATGCAAGTCACTTTCAAATGCTTCACAGTCGTAGGCCGGACCAAAGCGGAGCGCAGTTCCGGCACTTCAGCGACGTGCCGGAACTGCGCTTCGCTGCGGTCCGGCCTACACCTACAGTTTCACCGCTTCGCGCGCCACAAGGTCGATATCCAGGTCATCAAATCGCCCGTCGTGATTGAAGTCACGAGCCTCGCCACTTCCGTCCCGAAGCTGTCGAGCCATCACGAATGCATCCAGAATGTCCACGCGTCCGTTCCGATCCACATCGCTGCGGAGTTCGACATCCAGCGACGACGCATCCGACCTCGCCGCCACGCTGCTTTCCTGATTTGGTTGCGGCGGCTTTAAGGCAAACAGCACCACGCAGGCCGCAGCCACCGTCGATGCGATCGCCGTCCACTGCCATGCAGAGACTCGCCGGCGTCTGGCCGGTCGCAGAGTCGCAGGCCCGTGCTGTTCAAAGTGCCGCCGCGCATCGGCCAGAATGGCGTTATCGATCTCAGACGGGACACCTGGAACCGGTCCATAGCGATTTTTTAACGTCGCTCTGACTGAGTCCGGAAGTCCATTTTCGGCATCGTCAGGATTTCTGTCGTCGTTCATAAAATCACCTTTCGCACAGTCGTTTTTCGGTTGTACCAGTAGACCGTCAGTGAGACGAGCATTGTCAGCAGCAGCAGAGGCCACAGCGTCACAATCGCAATCGTGCCTTCGACCACAACCGTCCAGCCCAGAGAAAAGTTGTTTCCGACGCGAGTCCAGAAGCCCGCTGATCGGGCGAATGACTCATAGAAGGACACCCGGAGCGTGCTGTAGCTTTCACGATCCTTCATCAGCCGCAATCGTCCTTCGGTGGATTCTATTTCCGCCCGCAGTTTGTCGATCTGCTCTTCGATCTTCAGGATTTCCTCGACCGAATTCGCCTGCTTCAGCAATTCACGGTATCGCGATTCTGTTTCTTTCTTCGTCTTCAATCGAGCTTCGATGTCCACGTATTCAGCCGTCACATCAATGGCCTGAATCTCGCGTCTGTCAAAACGAAAAACACCTTTTGAAACGTCTTCCAGCAAACCATCAAACTCTGCCGACGGAACGCGGATCGTCATGGTCTGCTCAAGAACATCCGAATTTCGCTGTTCCCGGTCATCCGCCAGATACCCCTGATGCTCATGCACAAAACCCAGAATAGCAGCGCGGGTCGCGTTTCTGTCGTCCGTTTCAAACCGCAGTTCGCCTTCCCGGATGACGTGTCGCGCCGACTTCGTTGCTGCACCTGGGGCCTCATCTGTCGCCTGAGATTTGGCCGCGACCATCGAGTTGACGGCAGAAGTCAAGGCGAATTCTCCGGGGCCCTCTGCCCCGGAACAGCCAACGATTGCGGCCGACATCAAAAACAAAACCACAGCCACCCATTTGACAGACATCGGTCAACTCCACACAGTGTTTCAAGGTTCCTCTCCTGATGAAGTGCGCTGAACTGGGCATTGGTTCAAAGAATCTGGAAACATTTTCAATCAGAGAGCAGTCTCAGCCGGATCGCAGCGTCGTTTTTCACTGCTCATTGTGATTTAGTCATTGGACATTCCTGCCACATGACACCGGCACCGCACGACAATCGGACGGACCTGCAGTTGGTGGACGCTCTCAATCGAGGTGACGCGGCGGCGTTTGACGTGCTGTACTTTCGGCATCGCGACTGGGTCATGCGGCTGGCGAAGCGGTTCACGGGGAACCACGAAGACGCATTGGACGTGCTGCAGGAAACGTTTGCGTATTTTGTCCGCAAGTTTCCCGGTTTCGAACTCACGGCGGCACTGACGACATTCTTGTATCCGGCTGTCAGGAATTTTTCACTGGCTGCCCGGCGAAAACGGCTGCGGTCGGTGAGTGACAATCAGGACACACTGTCGTTAATCCCTGAGACAGCGTTATCAGATTCTGCGACTCGGGATGAGCTGACTCAAACGCTTGCGGGACTTTCTGACGCTCATCGCGAAATTCTGCTCATGCGGTTTGTCGATGAGATGACTCAACCCGAAATCGCGACCGCTTTGGATATCCCGCTGGGAACCGTCAAGTCCCGCCTGCACCACGCGCTGCTCGCGATCAGACAATCGCCTGAGACTCTGGGACGCCTGGCCGACGAAGGATGAAGATCCCAGACGGTTACCCGCATTCTTATGCTTCTCGCGGCTGAGATCGAGGTATCAGCCGCAGTGCGCTAGCACCCGGTTTCTGCAGGGAATGCAGAACCAACCGGACGTTAGAAAAGCCGTCGGAGCCGCAAAGCAGTCGGAGCCATCCAAAGCTGTAACAATTACCAAGCACATCATGCTTGCTCAACGGAATTCATACAGCCCGCCTCAGGTGTGTCGCGACACACGGCTTTGCG
>JAYTAK010001071.1:0-2872 GCA_043737515.1 Candidatus Kuenenia sp.
CGCGAACTTCCTTGTTTGCCAGTTCTACAAACACAAAGCTGCCAGCGACCTTTGGCATCGCACTGGGGATCACGCCGAGATCTGTTTCGGCAAGGACTTCCAGTGTCGCCGCCTGCATCATGACGAGCTTTCCTTCGGTCGTCGCCAAAAACAGAAACTCGCCCGAAACCGCCGGAGGCAGCTCGATCACATACGGCACATTTGTCACACTCAGTTCCGCCAGTTGCGGACGCGGGGTCGCGCGGAATTCCACGCGGACAAACTGATTGCCTGCATTCACGGCCAGCACCTGAGTCGGCGAAATTGCCGTCAGGGATTTCCACGACTGTTGTTGCTCCTGTGTCTGAGCGGCTCGATAATCTTCTGCCGCCTGTCCGCCAGATACGGCAGAAATATGCAGCCGGCCTGGCATCGCGAACACGACGCCACCATCCAGAGCAACCGGTGGCAACTGAGGTCCGTCGGGCAGAGTCCACTTGCGCTCCAACTGCCCTGTCGGAGTGAATGTCCACATGGACGGTTCCGGAGCCCCGCACCAGGCAGCGACTCGACCGTCTTTCAATGCCACACCACCCACCGATGACGTGAGTTTTTCCGGAAGGCGAAAACGGCTGGTCGATTCCAGTTGAAATCCGCCCTTCGCGATTTCCGCCATCGGCACGCGATACGCTTCACCATAATCGCCCACAGCGACGATTGAATCTCCCCCGGCAGCAGGCCCCACAGCCACCAGTTTCGAGCCAAGGATTGTGCGCCAGGTTCCCTTCATTTCTTCACGATTGGCACGCGTGAAAAACACTGACGACGACTGAGGATTTTGCGTCGTCAGAAACACGGCTTCATCCACAAACTGAATCGGCTGCAGATGAGTGCCTTCCGCCGTGATGCCGGAATCCAGCAGAATCGTATTGGTGCGTGTCTGAAATTTTCGCAGGTCACGTCCACCCAGCCACAATTGAGCGCTGGGGCCGGCCAGCAGAAACATGCGGGTCTGCAAACCATCTTCCAGTTGATTGGCACCAACGCGGGAAAGCGGCGGCTGACCAATTTCTTCGGCCACTCGAAACGCCGTCACACGCTGCGGCGTTGAAGGCACAAACAAATCGTAACCACGCAGCAGACACGGATCGTTGACCTGTCCATCAATCGGATCGCTCGTTTTAACCGTGAGTACTCCGCTGTCGTCGATATTGAGCGTCTGAATCCGAGCGTTCTCGGCCGAAACGTTGTCGCACATCAGAAAGTATTTCCCCGCCGCCAGCATCGGAGCTTTCACGCTCCCGGCTTTGTGCGGAATTTGCGAGACAGCAATACAACTCAACGGATTCAGGCTCAGCGTATAAACCAGTGTCTCGTCACCAGGGATGACCAGTTTTGATCCATCGCTGGCAAGGGCTGGCGGGCCAATGATCGGCTGCGAAAACTTGAGTCGCGAAAGCGCGCGACCATTCGCGACCGCGATCTGCCACATTTCATTGGTGTGCGTGGTGATGAAAATGTTATCGGAAACGACCAGCGGCACGGCACTGGGACGCCCCTCCAGCGGTTGCCGCCACAACAGATGTCCGTCCTTTTGCGACAGCAATTGCAATTCGCCGGACTGCGTGCTGAACACCAGCACGCCGGGTTCCGTTCCCTTCACCGTGATAGGAGCGAATGGTGAATTAAGGCCAACCGGTTGACGCCAGATCGGATCACCCGTATCGGCATCCAGAGCGAACACACTGTCAATGCCGATTGCAAACACGGACCGCCCCTGTGATGACAAGTCCGTAGCCGCCTGAGTCCTGAGGGCCAGTGAAAGTGATTTGAAGTTTGTGGCCGTGTCATCAGTCGTGAGCGCATCGGTGCCTTCACTTCTTACGACAAGCTCCTTTTCTCTCCCCAGAATTTCGGTCTGAATCTCCTTCAGATCTTTGTCGTCACTTAACCCCGGATAAGCATCGATCAAACTGTCTCGCACACCGATTGCGTCAATTGTCTTACCGGTTGCCAACAGTCCGCGAATCTCCGTGACGCGCGTCTGGAATTCATTCTTCTTCGCGACTGCGGCTGATGCCAGTCGCTGTAAACGCTCCAATTCCTGCTGGCGAGCCGGCAGAATGCCGGCCTCTCCGGCAAAGCGTTTCATGATTTCCAGCGCGGCAATGCTGGCATCCAGAGGCTTCTGATCCTGAGTGGCCTCTGCCACAATCGCCCCGGCGAACGTCAAACGATCCGCATAACGTCGAATGTGATCTTTGAGGTCTTCGAAGCCTGGCAGGTCGCGGCAGACTCTCAGCAGTTCGTTGAGTTCCTCCAGCCCTTTGATCACGTCCGGATACTCCGTCATGATGTTCTTTTCGACACGCGTGCGGTGCAGGCCGATACGTGCCGGGTCAGCAGAAGCAGACTGTGAATAGCTTGCCAGGAAGTTCAAAAACTGTCCGTCGGCATCGATAAATCGCTGTTGGTCAAGCGACGCCACGGCTTCCTTTAATTGACGTTCTTCACGATTGCTGGCATCCACCACCCAGAAGACACCGGAGAGCAGAAGTGCTGCCAGCGTCACGATGGCAAGTCCCAGAACAATGGGTGACCGGCCGATTTTCTGTTCACCCGGTCGCTCCGGTCCGCCCGTCAGCTTCTCTGTAATCTGCGCGAAGCGTCCACGGGACAACTGCCGTCTGGCTGTGGCAGCCTGCTTCGCACGAGCCGCTTCTTCGGCAGCATCGACATCGTTATCGTCGTCGTATTCTCTCTGAGCCACGTTGGTATCCGATCAAATTTCACTGAACTCATTGCGATCCGAAAAGGGGTCTGACCCCTTGGAGGCAGGTCAATTGAACTCCCGGAGAGGGTCAGACCCCTTTTCGGATACTGTCACGGTTGT
>JAYTAK010001072.1:0-2871 GCA_043737515.1 Candidatus Kuenenia sp.
AAAGCCACTGTGACGTCACCCGCCCGGATACGGGCACAACGTGAGGGATTTTCAAATGAGCAAGTTCGTAAGCAGCGTCAAGAAGTTCATCGTGTCAGAAGACGGCCCGACCGCAGTTGAATACGCGGTGATGCTGGCTCTGATCGTCGTCGTGTGCCTGGCAGCCGTTTCTGCCATCGGCGAGAACGCCAACACCAAGTTCAACAAAGTAGCAAGTTACCTGTCATAACTCACTCGGGCGATTTCGCCCGGATCGCACGAGGCGACAGCATGCTGTTGACTGTGCAGGTGTATTTCAGGAGAGAGGATGCGAATGAACTTCGCATCCTCTTTTTTAGCTGGACGGAAATCTGAGTGGCTGAGAATGGAGGCTCGTTTTTTCGCCGTCTCTTGACACGCAGAATCACGATTCAAACGGGAGTCAAATCATGCTGCCATACTGGATAGAACTGTCACCGGCAGATCTCATTCAGGGCACCGCCGTGCTGACTCTGATTCTGGTTTTTCTGGTGAGCAATCAGTTTGCTCCGGCAGGACGCTGATCCCGATCACTTTCGCATCACGGTGGTCCCCCCCGCCGCAACTAACTCATAACACTGCCATCCATAGAGATAAAGGACTCCCGTCATGGAATTTACTGAATTCCTTCTTACAAACTGGCACGTCAAGACGGTGTCAGCCATTCTGATTCTTGCGGCCTGGATTGATGGCCGTGAACTGAAAGTTCCCAACTGGATCACGTTTCCGATGATCCTCGCCGGACTCGTCTATTGCACCTGCGTTGGCGGCCTTGCTGGCCTCGCCGCTGGTGTGTTCGGGATGTGTGTCGGCCTGTTGACGCTGATGCCGCTGTATGCGGTGGGCGGAATGGGCGCGGGCGACGTGAAACTGATGGCTGGCATTGGTGCCTGGCTGGGCTGGGAAATCACTTTCGCGGCATTCTGTGTGTCAACCGTCGTGGGTGCCGCCATGGCAGTCGTGATGGTTCTGCTCAAGGGCACGATGCAGCATCACTACGAAAACTTTCTTCTGATCCTGAGTGAATGGATGGTCATCAAGAATCCTTCAGAGTTGTCTCGCATCGCGGCTGAACGAAAGCCACGCATGATGCTGCTGCCGTACGGGATTCCAATCTGCATCGGCACGATTGGCTACTTCCTGTATCAGGGGATGATGTAACGAAACCATTGCAGGGAGCGGCGGGAACTGCCGATCCCTGTATGGATGTTTTAGGCCGAAAAAGCGATCGATGTGTGGTCGAGTCGCTGTAAAGAGTCACGACAGACGTCGGATTCGGATTTGAGAGTACTGATCTTCCGGATTGTCCTGGGGAGATCAGCAAGATTGGCAATCCGACCAGCATTAGATGAAGCGGGCTTTTCTGCCCTGCCGATGAAGATGCTGGTGGGTATGGATTGACTGCGCCATTTAACCTGTTTCTGCACAGACTGCCGGTCATGCTGATTACCAGCAGGACCTGCCGAAGGTCAGAAGCGGACGACTGGCGGGGATATCCAGGAGAGATCCACTTATATGAAAAATCAATCGTTGATACTGCTTGTTGTCGCTGCCGGTTGCGGACTTGTCGCCATGCTTGGCGTCAAGAAAGCGATCAGTCAGAAACCCGTGGAAACAGTGGAGACCATTCAGGTATTGAGTGCAATTGCAGACATTCAGGTGGGTGCTCGCCTGGATGAGTTGAATACAAAGTTTGTCGAGGTTCCCGCAGCAACTGCTCCCGAAGGAGCCATTACGTCTCTCGAAGAAATTACCGAACGTTCTCTGAAGGTTCCGGTAATGCCTGGAGACTGGATTCTGAAGAGCAAGTTGACGGAACCAGGTGAAGTCGGAGCCGTCGCCAGCATCCCGCCCGGGATGGCTGTCGTCACGATTCCGGTGGATGCCACGACATCGCACAGCGGTATGATGCGACCGGGGAACCGAGTCGATCTGCTGCTGAGTTATGACGACAATTCGACAGGAAGTCCCATCAAGAAAATGATCACAGTCATGGAGTTTGTTGAAGTCTTCGCTGTGGATGCTCGCATCTACGGCATTGACAAAGAAGGAGACAGTCTGGCAAAGAACATTTCTTTGCTGGTTGAGCCGGAACAGGGCAAGGTTGTCAACCTGGCAAAGCGACTGGGCGAATTGTCCACGATGCTGCGTCCGAACGGGGACCTGACTTCATCAGGAAAAACCGAGATTTCGGCTGAGTTTCTTGATAGCACGTTTTCCAATTCAGGTCACCGCACACGATCGGTGATGGAAAACCGTGACATTGGAATGACTGACGAATCCAGCGAACAGCCGTCGATGAGCGAAGAGACTTCGATGGATGAGTCACTGGCACAGGAACTGGCACGAGTGCCTGCACAGGGTCCGGAACCATCCGCACCAGTGAGGGTAGCTCATCTTGACAATGCAAATGTCTGGACGATGGAGATCTACGAAGGTGACAAAGTCCGGATGGAATCCATCACTTTGCCATCAGATGCAGAAGTACCTGCTTCTGGAAACTGGAACATGTGGGATCTGTTGAAGTCGAAATGAAAAAAAACGGACTCAGGCAATGGGCCTGGCGTCCGAAGGAGTTCTGTGAGAGTCCTGGATAAGGATGTCCGGCATCACAGGATTCCAAGCGATCGCGCGGAGCGCGTTATGAGTTGGGGATGCGACGTCCTGCTTGACAGCGGGCGTCGCTCTTCAGCACTTTGGGAGTGCAGGGATGCCATTGCTTCGAATGATTGCCAGTTTTACTCTGGCTGCGACAATCCTCGTTCTGCTGCCGACAGCTACGGCGGCCCCGCAGAATGAAGGAAATGCCGCTGTCTATCGGATTCGCGAAGGCAGAAACGAAATATCGCTGGT
>JAYTAK010001073.1:0-2871 GCA_043737515.1 Candidatus Kuenenia sp.
GCTGGAGCATGTGAATTCAGCTCAGACAGACGCTGAACTCGCGGCCATCCGTCGCAGCGTCAATCGAGGCTCGCCGTTTGGAGATGAAACATGGGCGACAACAGCGACCAAAAAACTCGGCCTTGAAATCACTTCCCGCCCACAAGGAAGACCAGAACTAAAATAAACGCTTCCTGCCACCTTTTTGCGTCCCTTTCTGAGAAGAATTCAGATGATGAGGCGGACGAGCTTTTGGGTGTTTGCGGCTCGGGCTGTGCGGAAAGAGGGGATTTCCGCCACGATCGGGGCTCGTCCCCATCGAGCGTTGATCAACACCAGACAAGAAGTCCTGAAGGCGTTTTCGCCACTGCGGAGCTTGCCTCCGTAGGGCAATGATCAATGGAATCACGGCTCCATGCGGGCAAACCGCAATGGTGGCCAGGTACCGATTCCGGGTGATGGCTGGTCATGATCCTCGCTCGACGGAGGCAAGCTCCGCCGGGGCGTCAATTGGGTTGCGGGCGAAGCCGCGCCAAGATTCATTTGTGTGTGAGGCTCGAAGTCACCAAACACCGTGCCACACGCATGCGAATCAGGCAAGGGAAACACAATCAACAACCAGACTCACAGCCCGCCCACACAAAGTGCGGATGACGAGTGCGATTCTATCGACACGCTGGTCACGCGATGTATCAGTGTTAACGCCAAAGATCAGCCGGTTTGCGCGCTTGAGTGTCCATGTCATAAACCCACCGACGCAAACTCGGCTGCATCTTGTTGTTCTGTGCTGAACCACAACTCAATGCCAGGAAGGTGCCCAATTGTGGAGGGGGCCTTCACTTCGAGTGATGTTTGTAACCTGCGTGCCGCCGGCCGTCATGACATAAATATCCATAGGCGAGTTTTCGAGTGTGAGATCGAAGCGAGTGAACGCCACCCACTTCCCGTCTGGCGACCATGCCGGCTCTGAGTCACGCGCAGGATGATTTGTCAAATTCTTTAAGTGGGTTCCGTCATTGTTCATCACGCAGACTTCAGCGTTCCCGAAATCCTGACCGCTCATGAACGCGATTTGCATATTTATTGGGGAGCATGCAGGGCTGTGGTCAGTTGACTTATGATTCGTGAGATTCTTGACATCACTACCGTCTGGTGACATCGAATAGATTTCCCGATTCCCGTCCCGCGTCGACTCGAAGACAATGTGCTTGCCATCAAATGACCAACTTGGACTCCAGTTGTAGTCCGCGCCTTCTGTTATTTGCTTGACGTCAGAGCCATCGGCGCGCATGACATAAATTTGTGAAGATTTGCGATTTTGGTCCTGGACGTAGAACGCGATGTCCTTTCCGTCTGGAGACCAACATGGATCATGCGCTTCCATGCTGGCAACAGTCAATAGGCTTATTTCTTTTCCCGAGGCCCCGGTCACGGCAATTCTTTTGTTCACGCTAAACGCGATCGACTTCCCATCCGGCGACCACGCAGGAGAATCTTCGCCGGCGGAATCTCCACTGTCCGTGAGTGGCCGAAGGCCGGAGCCATCAGGGTTGATAAGCCAAATCTTTCGATCTGCGCTGCTTAAGGTATTTCCGCGAACGAAGGCGATGGTGCCGCTTGGTTCGGTCGGCACCGCAGCCCAAAGAAGCCGCGAGCGAAGCAGTGCGATTCCGCAGCTAACGGCCAGAAATCGGCGCCGCGTTGTCAATGGAGTGGTCATATTACCTCGTCGTCAAGATTTCTTGGCACAGAACGAATTGCGATCTATGCGGCAGGCGATTAGCCGACGTATAGATCGTGCGTTGAACTTTTCCGCTTCGTGAGTGGTCTGCTACTTTGCAGAATCAATCGAGTTCACTCGGCGGCCACGAGAAGTTTATCGACCAGCCTGCAGCTTGTCACCTGGATTGTGGCCGGTGTGGTCATGACTGTCGAAACGGATGCAGTGATTGTGCGTGGCTCGCAGCAGCTCGATGGAGACGCGGCGTGCGAATGAACGGCGCAAATGGCTCGAAGCCGCATGGCACGCGCAGCAGGATGACGTTCGTGCGGCTCGAAAATGGCCGACGAAGTGACGCTGCTTTGTGTTGTCGCGTCGTGCTTCAGTCATCTCGATACCATTGCGGGCGAAGAGGACTGTGCATGATGATCCGCCAACTCTGCTTGAGGTCAAATCCGATCCAGCGCATCTTCAATTTGCAATGCGGACAGCAGGGCGTTGCCTCATCCAGAGAGACAGGAGGCGTCACGCTGGAGACTGCAGGTTCGGGAGGCGCGGCAGATTCGACACCAGTCGCCGCCAGCAACTCGCGGCATTCGGCGATGTAGCGTTTGCGGCGACCGTTCCAGTAGCCGCCGAAGCGACGTGTCTTGGTGAAGCCTTTCGGAAGAATGTGCAGACTCCAGCGACGCACGAATTCGGCGCCACGCAGCCTGATTGGTTCGACCTCATCATCGCCGCCGGTGGTCTTGCCGACTCGCGCCAGAAAAGTCACGAAGCCGTTTTCATGCGACACAAGGCGACGATCGGAAATCGGGCCACCGGTGAGATACCGAGCCAGATATTTGGCCATCTGCTCAGGCGGACAGTTTTCGTAGGGCGGCGGTTCGATGTACACCACCCACGTGATGGATTCCAGTGGCGCGAGCCATTCGTCGAACTCGGCTTTGTGCTGCAGGAATTCCCAGTCGCCATTGAGCTTGAGTTTGCCGCACGCATGAAGAAGACGCAGTCCGGCGAGAAAGTTGTCGCGAAACCTTGATTTGAGTTCTTCCGAATCGCAGAGATAGTTTTCATCGCAGTGCTTCACATGCGGACGCCGACTGTTGATCCAGCGACGATCGCCGGTCAGCGACGGTCCTCCGCCGGGCACGAGCGCATGGACGTGCGCG
>JAYTAK010001074.1:0-6541 GCA_043737515.1 Candidatus Kuenenia sp.
GTGTTTGTACCCTGAAAGGGTTCCAGAATCGCGATTCCCCTGCCCTTTCAGGGCGTTTCTGATCACGATGCCGATTTCCTGGGCCGTTGGCCCAGGCTGAATTCCGTCGCCCCTTCGGGACGAATCCCGGAGCAAATAATCCACCGCTGTGCATCAAGATCTCGACACAGGACTCAGGAATGCCGTGTCGCTGAAGTCATCCTGCGGCTGCCGCGCACTTTATTTGTCGTTGAACCGATTGTAGTTCGTGATTTCCAACACCGAGCTGCGGGTGGCCAGCTTGCCTGGGAAATGCTGCGGTGCAAAGCAATTGAAGCCCAAACGAGTCAACGGCGTTGGGGTTGGACATGGATAATTTGTGACGTGGTGTATTGTCCCAGGGCTTTTCGAGATTGAAGCAGAGTCAGTCGTTCCAGTCTTCGCAGATAGATCATCACTCCAGCTCCAACCGCACCGGATAATCGCCTTGATCTTCGCGGACCAAAGGTTCACCTTGCCAGGAACCCTCCGTTCGCTTCCAGACGGATCGCGGATCTTCGGGCTCGACCGATGGTTGTGCCACATCATCTTCGACGAGAATCAGGACGCGAACATCCTGCCCTTCCTGCAGACCGCATTCGGCGGGAACTGGAATTGCTGTCGCCAAACGACCAGCCATCCTTCCGGGGGAAGTTGCAATAGTACCAGAGTTTTGGGCGAGGCGTTCGAACACAGATTTAACCGCGGATTTCGCGGATGGCGCGGATTCGGAAAGTGAATCTCTGAGATTCATTTCTGAATCCGTGTTATCCGCGTTATCTGCGGTCAAAAGTCTTCCAATGCAGGCATCCTGCAGGATGGACGGGACGTCGATGCTGCGTGTAATGTGCTGGCTTTGTGAAGAAGCCCATGCTGAGAATGAACAACGATGGAGGATTATTGAAAGGCGAAACCAGTGTCTTCAGGCCCAACGGGCCGACTCTATGTCAGCCTGGGGCACCGCCCCAGGAATTCGATGATGGCGCACAACCAAGTCCCAACGGGGCGGCCCTAACATGATCTGCCGGATTAGGGTCGCCCCGTTGGGGCTTTTTGCTTTTTTGCTGCGCGAACCTAGGGCGTTGCCCTGGGCTGACATAGGGCTGGCCCGTTGGGCCGGTGTACAACGAATGTTTTTGATGAGGCTCCGCCGCGTGGGAAAGCTTCGTCGAGCCGGAGCACTCCAAAGTGGCATGAAAACTTTCGATCGACGAGGTATCATCCAAACGCATGCTGTTCCTGGCCAGATGTCAACGGGGCCGTCGATTCCTTTTGCAGAGTACCCGATCATGCAACGCCGCTTCAGTCTCGTTTTACTGTGTGCGTGTTTCCTGTGTCGTGTGAGTCTGGCCGCTGAGCCGCCTGCGCCGGGCATTGTGAAGCTTGTGCGCAGTGCCCAGTCGGGGGCTTGGTCCGATACGGCGACGTGGGAAGGGAACGAAATTCCCGGTCACGGAGTCCAGGTGCAGGTGCGATCCGGGCACATCGTGACCTATGATGTTCAGGCTCCTGAGTCGCTGGTCATTCGCGCGCTGTTTATCGCCGGGACTGTTTCGTTCGCGACCGACAAATCAACCCAGCTCAATGTCGGTCTGATCAAGATCGAGGCCACCGACAGCACCGAAGAAGAAGGCTTCGACTGCGACATGCACCTGGCAGCCCCAAATCCAAACGTCGCTAGGGCCTCGCTGCAGGTCGGCACTCCGCTGCGTCCGGTGGCTGCAAATGCCACGGCCCTCATCCGGCTGACGTATGTTCCCGGAATGAACAAGGAATCCTGTCCGGCGATCGTCTGCTGCAGCGGGCGGATGGATTTTCATGGTGCCCCACTCAGCCGGACGTGGGTGAAGTTGGGAGCCAATGCGGCCAAGGGAGCGACCGAAGTGACGCTGGCCGAGCCCGTCACCGGCTGGAAGGTCGGCGACCAGATCATCGTCACCGCAACGGAAGGCGATGGTGCCAAAGAAAAGACCACCGAACCTCGCACGATCACAGCCATCGACGGCACGCGGATTCGATTCGATGAGCCACTGATCGCGGAGCATCTGGGTGATGGCGAGTTCCGCGGTGAGGTCGCCAATCTCAGCCGCAATGTGATCGTCGAATCCGCCGATCCCGAAGGAGAACGCGGGCACACGATGTATCACCGGTACTCGGCGGGCTCGATCGGATATGCCGAGTTCCGGCATCTCGGCAAGCAGGGCGTGCTCGGTCGGTACAGCCTGCACTTCCATCTGGTTGGCTCAACGATGCGCGGCAGTTCGGTCATTGGAGCCTCGATCTGGGACAGCCACAACCGCTGGCTGACGATTCACGGCACGAATCATCTTGTCGTCCGTGACTGCGTCGGCTATCGCAGCCTCGGGCATGGGTACTTCATGGAAGACGGGACCGAGGTTTACAACGTCCTTGATCGCAATCTCGCCGTCGAAGCTCAGGCGACAAAGAAACTGCCGAAGCAGGTCCTGCCTTTCGATCAGAATGAAGGTGCCGGCTTCTGGTGGGCGAACAGCCTGAATACCTTCACCCGCAACGTGGCGACTGCCAACGATCACTATGGCTTTCGGTTTGAAGCGACGGAGACGAGTGCTCTTAAGCTGCTCATGCCCGTGCTGCAGCCCGATGGCTCGGAAAAGGACGTCGATATCCGCACGCTGCCCTTCGTCCGATTCGACGACAATGAGGTCCACAGCAACCACGGTCTGTATGGCATCAATCTCGGCGAGGGTGTGAATGGTGTCGGCCCGGACGCGCGGCATCCGTTCGTGGTCCGCAATACGAAGATTTGGAACGTCCACTATGGACTCCGGCCACAGGTTCCTTCGCTGCTGGTCGAGAACATGACAATTCAGACAGATTACGGCATCTATCATCCGAACTTCGATAACCACGTCTATCGCAACGTGACCATTCGCGGGACCAACACCGAACCGTTCAATCGCGGCCATGACGACTTGAGTCTCCAACACGGTGGCGTCACCGTGGATGGTTTGACGTTCGACGGCTGCCGCTCGGGCGGGATGCCGCTGATTCAAATCTCCGACGACAACGACACGGGCCACGCCGCGTCACATTTTCGCCGGGTCGAGGTCAAGAACTGGACCGACAACAGCAAACAGAAGGCGATCGTCAATCTCGGCGGCGGGCCGCGACCGCAGCCACAGTTCGAGCACGGCGTGCCGATCACTCTGCACGACTGGTTCGGCCCCGGTCGCCACGCGCAGGTTGTCAGCATCCGGTCGCCCGAGTACAAGGCTCATCCCGATGCCTACCGAGCCGAACCGCCCTTGACCGGTGATGAATCGCGAGTGGCGGAAGTCTCCGAAATCGAGTTTCCTCAACTGCTCGATCCCATCGACGATCTTCCTCCTGCGACCGTGATGACTCATGTGTCACCTCGCGACGGTCAACTGCTCGTGCAGGGCACATGCTCCGACAACAACGCCGTGAAGTGTGTGCTTGTGAATGGCCAGACAGCAACTGCCACGTCCGACAACTACGCGACATGGGAGATCACACTGGATAGCAGCAGTCTCTCTCAAATCATCGCTCACGGCGAAGACGCCGCCGGGAATGTCGAACAACTGGCTCACACGCTGACGCTTGCCGAGTTGCACGTCACCGCCAATTGAAACCGATTCGCGTGAAAGTCATGAACGACACCGGTTGGGTGCGGTGAAAGTCAAAGGGAAACGCTCAGATGTCCACGCGGCGCAACATGCTCAAAGCCTGCCTCACAGGGGCAGTTGTCTCAACCTTGCCGACACCACTTTCGCTCGGCACCGACGAGAAGGACGGGCCTCGACGCAAGCTGCCGGTCGCGGCAGTTGTCTCGGTGTACACTCCGAGCAGCCATGCGGATGTCATCGTCGGCAAGATCCTTGACGGCTATCAACAGGATGGCGGAGCAGGACCGGATCTGGAAGTTGTGTCAGTCTTCACTGATCAGGTCCCTGCGGCGGACATGAGCCGCGAGAAGGCAGCGAAGCACGGCTTTCGCATCTCACCAACCATTCACGATGTGCTGACATTGGGGACTTCGAAGCTTCAGGTGGCTGGTGTTCTTTGCATCGGAGAACATGGCGATTACCCGAAAACGCCCGACACCGACCAGAAGATGTATCCGCGTCGAAGGTTCTTCGATGACGTTGTCGCCGTGTTTCGCGAATGCGGTCAGGTGGTGCCCGTCTTCAATGACAAGCACCTTGGCTACCGGTGGGAAGATGCGAAGGCGATGGTCGAGACGGCTCGGCAGATGAAAATCCCCTTCCTTGCCGGCTCATCGCTGCCGGTTGCCTGGCGCATGCCGCCGTTCGAGTTACCGCGCGACAGTGAGCTTGAGGCTGCGTTGACGATCGGCTACGGTGGATTCGAAGATTATGGATTCCATGCGATCGAAGCGCATCAGTGTCTGCTGGAACGAAGACGCGGCGGCGAAACCGGAATCGCGACCGTCCGCGCGTTGCGAGGCGACATGATTCGAACGTCCGAACTCGCCGGCGACTGGTCAACCGAACTCTTCGCCGCCGCACGTCGCCAGATGCCCGGCAATCCTGAAGATACGAAGACCTGGAACCCCGGCCCTGATTCCGCCGTGTATCTGCTTGAGCACCGAGATGGTCTTCGTTCCGCCGTCGTGATCGCCAACGGTCTCGCCGAACATTTTTCGACCGCGCTGAAAATCAAGGGCGGTCAACAGCCTGTGGGCACGTGTTTCAAGCTTCAGGACGGCCCGCCGTACGGTCATTTCGCCTATCTGCTTCGCGCGATCAACGAGACGATTCACACGGGCAAAGCCGCGTATCCGGTGGAACGCACATTGTTGACAACCGGAATTCTCGATCGAGTCATGCACAGTCTGGCGCATGATGGTCAGCGTTATGAAACTCCGGAACTGGCGATCAACTATTCCGCGGCGGACTGGCCATTCGCGAATCGGGACGATTCGCCGCTGCAACTGCCTGTGGATTAAGAGGCTATCCGAAAAGAAATGCAGCAAATTCATTGATTTCTTGGATGACGCAAACTGCTTCCAAGGCATAATTTTCAATGATTCATCAGCAAAACTTGACAATAGGCACCCGCGGTAAGGTTGCGGCAACACGTTGAAAACAAAAGGAATCTTTACGGACAGGCTCTGAGTGCAGATTCATCAGGGGACGTTGAGTCGGTTCGCAGAACGGAATTCCAGAGTTTGGACGGCCCCCACCATCTCCTTTCCCACGAGACATTGCCAAGGAGTGAAATGCCTTGTATCTGGCCGTTGGGCGTCTTATCAGGATCTCACCCGCGCCACCCTTGCAGAAGAACCTGTGCGGCGATAAAAATCTTTCGAGCGGTTGATAAAACCGCTGACAAGAGCTTTGTCGTCGGCTACTGGTGGGATAATTATGTAAGTTACGTGCTAAATTGGAGTGGTGATTCCTGTGGCCATCTTAGACCTCTTTTCAAAGCGCCAGAAAAGAATTCGCGGCGAAGTTTCAGACGTCTACACTTACGACGCTATCCCCAAACCGCTACGTGTACAACTCGTACAGATTATCAGTGCCGGCATCGGTCCCGAAGAACGTTACGGTGGGGAAGAGGCCGAGCTTTATCAACTGATTCATAAGTCGCTCTGTCGGGAATACGGCGTTTTTCAGCTCCACGAGACCGCACGCTCAAATTGGGATGCGGTTGCAAATTATTTGTTGCAAACGAAACAAGTGGAGCACGTACTCGACATCGTAGAGCTGTGCCTTCGTGCCATAGACACGTCAGTCCGTGAGAATCTTCAATGGAGATATCAACAGATTGAAAGCTCACCGGACGCAACAATCGCGGAGGTGAATGAGCGGTTTCGTGAAAATGGAGTTGGATACGAGTTCACTTCCGGAGAGATCATTCGTATTGACTCACAAATCGTACATGCGGAGGTCGTTAAGCCGACGCTTTCACTTCTTTCTGATAAGCGATTCAAAGGTGCGAATGACGAGTTCTTGAAGGCTCACGAGCATTATCGACACGGTCGCCAAAAGGAATGCTTAGCGGAGTGCCTGAAGGCATTCGAAAGCACTTTGAAGTCGATTTGTTCAATCAAAGGCTGGACTCATGCGCCAAATGATACTGCGAAAGGCTTGATCGATGTTTGTCTCACTAACGGACTGTTTGCTACTTTTATGCAAACGCACATTGGAAACCTTCGATCCATTTTGGAAAGCGGTGTCCCAACGGTTCGAAACAAGCTCGGCGGACACGGTCAAGGCACTGCCATTACAAATGTCTCCGAATCGACGGCTCGCTTTGCTCTACACACGACAGCATCGAACATTCTGTTTTTTATAGAATCATCGCAGGGCAAGTAGCGACGGGCACGTAATAACACACTGAACCCGCGTTGCCGATCACGGGTTTTTGAAATGAACGCTCGCTCGCGGCAACCGAGAATCACAAAAGGTGGCAGCGACGGTCTTGAATAACGTCAATGACAGATTCGAAAAAAGATTTTCGAATTCGATTTTTGTGCAGTGTGTCGACAGGGGTG
>JAYTAK010001075.1:0-6538 GCA_043737515.1 Candidatus Kuenenia sp.
GATTTTCTTTCCGGAATCATCCACTGGACGGCAGATACCTGGTTCCGCGACACAATGCCGATTCTGGGCCAGAGACTGCTGAAACCGTTTCGAGTCCACCACGTCAATCCAGATGATTTTCTGCGTCGTAACGTGTTGGACACCAATGGAGACGTTGCGGCGATTGTCATTCCGTTTCTGATCGCGGTCTTCTGGGTCTCAACGACCGACCGGTGGTCAGCCGCTCTGGCGGTCTATGTCGTTTCATTTTGTGCGGCGGGTCTGCCGACGAATCAGGTTCATCAGTGGGCTCACATGAAGAATCCGCCGACCATCATTCGCTGGCTGCAGTCGAGCCGACTGATTCTCAGCCGACGGGCACACTTGCAGCATCATAAAGCTCCCCATATCGACAACTACTGTATCGCACTGGGATGGTGCAATCCTCTGCTGACGTTGATCGACTTCTTTCCGCGGCTGGAGAGAGTTGTTACGCGACTCACCGGACTGCAGCCTCGCAATGATGATCAGAAGTATTATGCCGCGCTGGAAGCAGATCTTCGGCTGGCGACGCAAGGAGACTATCCAGATATTCCAACGCCGAGAGCCGCAAGGCGCTAGCGGTGTGTTGATTTAAAGTGGGATAAGCTTCCAGCTTGTCAGGTTTCTCAAAAAGCACTGCGTTGTCATACAGCGAAGGCAAGCTGGAAGCTTACCCCACGTAGAATTCAGGTTCAACGTCAAACCTACCCCTGATCGGAAGCATCAATGGCTGATTCCAATCATGAAAATGCCGCACCACCAACGCGGCCTCATGTGTCACTTGAGACCACGCAGCCGACAGCATTCGGACATGGCTGGATCAGCGGTGTGCTGTCCGCGTTGCTGGGATTCATCGGACTCGGCGCGGTCGTTTGCTTCCACTTCCCGGAGTATCTGACAATGCCCGAACTGCGGGCGCATTATCCGCTGCCCTACATTCGCGCGCTGCTGCATCTGGTGCTGGTGGCCAGTTTTCTGCTGGGCACGATCAGTGTCTGCCTGCGTTACAACAAAGCGCTGGGCCTCGCCGGCATTATTCAGACCTTGCTCGCCGCACTGCTGGGTGGCGCGTCTGTGGCGATTGACGGTGAACTGACCGACGGGCCGTTTCTGGGATTGGACTGGTTCCTGCTGAACCTCATGGGATACTCAGCCATGTATATTCCGCTGGAGCGACTCTTCGCGAAGCATCCGGAGCAGCCCGTGTTTCGCTACGGCTGGAGGACCGATCTGACTTACTTCTTTGTCACAACGTTCATGGTGCAGTTTACGACACTGATGACGATGAAGCCTGCGATGGTCTTTTTCGACTGGGCGAGAATCTCGGCGATTCAGAATGTCGTCGCCAGCCTGCCGTTTGTCGTCCAGTTTGCGTGTGTGCTGTTGATTTCTGACCTGACGCAGTATTGGGTGCATCGCGCGTTTCACACGATTCCGTTCCTGTGGCGATTTCATGCGATCCACCATTCTGCCGAGGTGATGGACTGGATTGCAGGATCTCGACTGCACCTGGTGGATGCCATCACCACGCGCGCGACGACTTACATTCCCATTTACGTCATGGGTTTCTCCGGACCGGCGTTGTATGCCTATGTTGTCTGGGTCGTGATTCAGGCCACGTTTATTCATGCCAATGTGGCCTGGGAGTTCCGATCGATCCGATGGCTGATTGCGACGCCGGCATTTCACCACTGGCATCACAGTTCCGCGCCGGAAGCGATCGATCGTAATTTTTCGGTTCACCTGTCACTGATCGACCGTATCTTCGGCACTTACTACCTGCCCGACTTCTGGCCCAAAGCCTATGGCCTGGCAGGCGGTCGGCGGCTGCCACTCGGCTACCTTCGGCAGTTCATCATCCCATTTGCCTCTCAGGTGAAGCCTTCGCCCGCTGCTGACACGACTCATCCAGCAGACACAGAATCGATCCGACGCGACTGACCAACCCGGTGAGACCGCTTTTATCGGCAGCAAACTGTATGCACAAGACGTTGGTGATTATCAATTCGAAAGCAGCTCAAGGTCGCACGGGGCGTTTGCAGTCAGAGATTCGGCAACGGTTTCCAGGCAATACGGAGTTTGTCGAAACACGGGAAGGCGGCCATGCGGAACGACTGGCGATGGATGCGGCACGCAGCGACTACGGGACCATTGTGGCGGCAGGCGGCGATGGCACGATCCATGAGATCGCCAATGGAATCCTGCTGTCGGAAAATCAACAAGTCCGCCTAGGCCTGTTGCCATTGGGATCCGGCAACGATTACGCCGCCGCCTGCGGAATCCCTCAACGCTGGCAGGACGCGCTGGAATTCCTGCAATCCGGGGAATCCAGCCGTGTGGATGTCGGAGAAGTCTGTGATGCAACTGGCCGCCGTCAGTTTTTCGTGAACACGCTGGGACTTGGCCTGAGCGGCGAGATTGCCCTTGAGGCACGATCGATCCGTCGGTTCCGCGGCATCATGAAATATGGCTTGGCAACACTGAAGGTAGTGGCCCGCCGCCGTCGTATTCTGAACACAACCATGATGCTCGATGACATCCACGACTCATTCAGAACAATGTGTCTGTTCGTGGCGCTCGGACATCGTGAAGGCGGTGGCTTTGTGATCGCTCCTCAGGCTAAAATCGATGACGGATGGTTCGACTGCCTGCATGTGAGTGACCTGAGTGTCGTGTCGATTCTGCGATATTTGCCCGGCCTGATTCGGGGCGTGATCCCGGTGCATCCGGGCATCCGAAGTTTTCGCTGTCGGACGATGACGCTGGAATCCGATGCGCCGCTGGTCGTGCATCTCGATGGAGAACCCTTTATCCGGCGCGAAGACGAGCAGCATCGGATCATTGTCCGCCTGATACCGCACGCCATGAACGTCTGCTGTCGCTTGCCTGTTTGTTTCGAAACCTGATCCATCTTTCCGAAAGGAATCCACATGCAGCGCATACCAGAACCAGAACTCATGACCGACGACGCACAGTGCCAAGCCTATGCGGCAGCAGATTTTGGGGCATCTAATCAGGCGTTTGTCGAAATCGTCCGGGGACTGCTCCCGGCGACTGCGACAAAAGTTCTGGACCTGGGCTGCGGGCCGGGCGATGTGATGATCCGGCTGGCACGAGCCTGTCCGTCACTGAAGATCACCGCCGTCGATGGTTCACCGTCCATGATTCAACTGGCTCAGCAAGCGATCGAAGAATGCGGGCTGTCGATGACAATCAGCGCTTTGCAGGGTTATGTACCAGGACTGGAATTGCCCGTTGGCCATTTCGATGCCGTGCTGTCCAAAGACTTTTTGCATCACCTGCCGGACCCAATGTCGCTGTGGCGCGAAATTCGGCGACTCATCAAGCCGGGCGGTTTCATCTGCGTGATGGATCTGCGTCGTCCGGATTCTTCTCAGGCCGCGCACGAAATCGTTGAAGTAGTCACCGCTGACGAAGCAGAAGTCCTGCGAATCGACTTCTACAATTCGCTGCTCGCCGCGTATACGCCGGAGGAAATCCGCGAACAGTTGAAGGCCGCCTCACTGAATCTGGACGTGACACTCTCGGGCGACCGTCACATGCTGGTCACTCCAGTCTCTTCACGCGGCAGCGAAACAGGCGCTGGATTCCCAGCGCGAAGATCACCCAGCCGGCGGTGAGGCATTCGCTGAGATTGATTTTTGTCGTGCCGAAGCGGCGGTCTTCAAAGATGAAAGGGACTTCCGACATGCGGCATCCGATGCGCTGGCAGCGGTAGAGCACTTCTTCCTGAAAGGCATAACCTTTGGCCATCGTGAGATCCCAGTCGATCACGGCGAGCTTGCTGACTCGATAACATCGAAAGCTGCCGCTGTTGTCTTTCGTGGGCAGGCGCATGCACAATTTGGCCCAGAGGTTAATCGATTGACTCATCAGTTTTCGCCAGCGCGTCCAGCCGGCCACGCCGCCGCCTTCCACATAGCGGGAGGCAATCGCAACGTCACACTGCGACATGCATTCGACAAGTTCAGGGATATACTTCGGGGGATGGCTGAAGTCTGCATCCAGGTTCACAACGAACTCAAAACCGTGACTGATGGCATATCGAAACCCGGCCAGGATGGCGGTCCCCAGTCCCTGTTTTCCAGCCCGGTGCAGCACTTGAACTCGCGGATCTGCGGCGGAAAGCTGATCGGCAAGTACACCCGTGCCGTCCGGTGAGTTATCGTCGATAATCAGAATTGTGGCGTCCGGTGCGACGGCGAGTAGTTCCGGAATCAACTCCGCAATGTTCGCCCGTTCGTTGAAAGTACACAGCGTGATCAGAATCTTCCTCATGACACGGCATCCTTGCTCTGCCACTGTTCAGTTCCATTGTCATCATCGACCATGTCGGCCGTCCATGATTCTTCCGACGGAGGAAACATGCCGAGTTCATTCAATCGGCGTTCCAGCGACAGTGGCCCGATTCCAAGCTGCGAACGCATTTGCCGGATATCGAGCAAAGCTTTGGCAGATGCTGCTTTCCCGCTGCCAGTGCCGGACTTTCGTCTGATCGCGCGCAGCAGCAGATTCTTCGGCGTGTGTTCGATATCGATGAACTCCATCACCTGCGTCTGATAGCCACACGCCGTCAGCAACGACGCGCGCATGGTGTCTGTGGCGATCGCGGCAAAGCGGTCCTTTGTAATGCCGTAAGACGTAATGGGTGACAAAGCCGTGTCGGGAAGAAGTTCGTTCAGTTCGTGCTGGCAGCAGGGCACGGCCAGAATGGCGGAACAATTCCACTGCATGGCCTGAGCGATGGCATCGTCGGTCGCCGTGTCGCAGGCGTGCAGCGAGATCATCAGGTCAACCGGATCTATGGACTGGAATCCCGCAATATCGCCGACGTGGAATTCCAGATTCGGCAATGACAGGCTCGCGGCGATCCTGCGACAGGTTTCGATCACATCGGTGCGGCGATCCAGTCCCACGATGTGACATTCGCGTTTCAGAATGTTGGAAAACAAATAGTGCGTGGCAAATGTCAGATAACTTTTTCCGCAACCAAAATCCACAATCCGCAGCGATCGATCCGATGGCAGCGCATCGACGATGTCGTGGATGAATTCCAGAAACCGATTGATCTGACGGAACTTGCGGGAATGATTGGCTTTGACACTGCCGTCCCGCGACATGACTCCGGTGTGAATCAGAAACGGGCAGGGCACTCCCTCAGGAATCAGATAGTTGCGAACGCGATTGTGCGATCCGGCTTCAGGGGCCGACGCATTCTCCTCTGGATTCACATTCGATACAGCAGCCGCAATCGTCTTAAGAAACCAAACACCCTTCCGGGATGTGCGGGCCTCGCTGGTCGCGGAATCGGTTACCAGCCGGACATTGCCATAAACATCGCGGCAAAGGCGTGTAAATTCGGCAGCGGCTGCCTGGGCGTCCAGATTCTGGTGCGTCTGCTGTGTTTCGGTCTGCAGCGTGAACTGAAATCGCCGTTCTTCGCGAATTTCCACAGGTCGCACGTCTACGCGGCGAACCGATTCGGTCGCGGTTCGCGGTCCGCTGAACACAACTTTTTGCAGTCCGCCCGACAGTACCGATTCACAAAGTAATCGAACAAGTTCTTTGGAATGGTCGGGCATTGTTCGCAACAACTCAAAACTTCGATAAGCTGCCGACACTGACACCGGTCCGGCGCACCAGGCGTCAGCGAGTCGGACAGAAATTTGCGGATTCGCCACACATCTGAGAGGGGATTAGAGCCAAATGACGCTGAACAAGAAACAGCAGAAGCAGACGGAAGCGGCAAAGAATAAAATTCAACGTCTGCGGGAATTGCTGAAAGCCGCAAGGAATCAGCCGGATGATCCACAGGAGATTCCACGCCTGGAAAAGCAGATCGCCGATCTGAATGCCGAAATTGAAAAGATTCGCCACGAGTAATCGAGATGCCAGGAAATCCCACGACGCCAAACTCAGCCGTGTCGCCATCCTTAACCGTGCCACCAACCGTGATCGTCGTGCATCCGCGTGAACGACGCAGCAAGTGTTCGGTCGAACCCCTGCGCGATCGGGACGGTTTCGTATTCTGCACGTTTCCGCATCCCGTGCCGATCGACCTCACCGGTTATGTCCGGCTGGGGATTGGCGGCCCGGTTTTGTCAGACGCAGATTCTCATCGCGGACTCCTGTTGCTCGACGGAACCTGGCGTCTGGCCGCGCGGATGGAACCGTTTTATCAGCACGTCGAAGTCCGGTCGCTGCCGATCGTGCAGACGGCGTATCCTCGCAAGTCTGAGGTTTACGCGGACCCCAGCGAGGGTCTCGCCACCATCGAAGCCCTCTACGCGGCCCTGCGACTGCTCAACCGCGACACGACCGGCTTGCTGGATCAATATCACTGGCGCGAACAGTTTTTGAGTTTCAATCCGTGGTTGAAGACGGGGATGCATTAGCTACGCTTAGTACCGGCACAGAAATAACTGTCGTGGCCGACGCTGCCAGCGTCAGTTCGGATGCTGGCAGCATCCACCACGAGGCGACACTTATTGGTGCG
>JAYTAK010001076.1:0-6535 GCA_043737515.1 Candidatus Kuenenia sp.
CCAGCGGGCCGCGATTGTTCTATTTGAAATTTCGTATTTGAGATTTGAAATTTGAAATACGAAGCGCGGGGCGTTGCCCACGCGGTTAAACGAATGTGCCTTCCGGGGGCGAACGCCACATTTGGGGCGTGGCTCTCAACATTCGTTCGCGTGTCGGTAAATATTCCACTGAATCTGCGGATCAGATTTCGAGCATCTCAGTGACTGTGCGCATGCGGTGGCTGTTGGCGGATAAAGCCGTCGAGACCTTCGGCTGCATCCTGCCAGTTGCCGTCGCGGGCCTGCTGGATGATGTCGGCCAGTGCTTCAAAGGCTTTGGCCGACAGTTGGTCGTCATCCCTGATTTTTTTCAGTCGTCCTTCGGATTCATCGAGCAGTTCCGTGCGGCGTGAAGTGATGGCTGTGTACAGGGCATCGGTGGTCAAAATCGCTTCTTCAGATTCCAATGCCGGTGGCCCGCCGCAGCCCAAAACCGACAGCAACAGACTCAGCAGCAGGACAGACGACAAACGGTGGAGATACCTCATTAGAATTCTCCCGGGACTTCGCCACCGCCGCGAGTACACAATCCGGCCCAGACGAAACCATCCATGTACTGCGAAATAAACCGTACCGAACCGTCACCAAGCAGGCAGTGGCATCCGCCCGCATGTTCGGATTCCAGTTGATCCGGATGCCGGGCAGGATGATTGGGCTGGTGAATAATCACCTGAGGATGGTCGTGCAGGTCTGGCCCGCTGTGGGCCTGAACCAGGGCTCCGCCGCTGTCGCAATCGTCCGTGAGCGTCCCCTTGACTTTTTTGCAGGTGACAGAAAACGGCACCACGCCGACCCATGTTTTGTCGCTCAGGCTTGACGTGTGCTCGCCCACAAAAACGGAGTTGGATGTGCCGTCCGTAATGTCCGCCATACGGAGCCTGCTGTTGCGATAAAAAGCTCCGTCAATTGTCGCCGATCCGGCATTGGGTATGGGCTCAGGAATGGAGAAGTCTGTCGAATAAGCCGCTGGCCGTCCCCATGGTCCCTGTGTTCCAGCCATGGTGACATAGTGGGCGTGCGCCACAAAAATGCCGGGAGAATACGGCTGCGGATTTCCTGGTTGCTCATGATCGCCGGATGTATACCTTCGCAGCGAAAACCCGTCACTGCCTCCGACTGCACTTGGACACAGAAACATGGCCAGCTTGGTTTTCATCGCCGCCGCATGTTGAGGTGCCCATAACGGAAGCGTCGGATCAAACTGCTGATACAGCGACGACTGTTCAAGTTGCGGCAGTATCATCACGCCCCAGCCCAGCCCTGATGCGCCATTGCGATTGCCATCCGGGTAACTCACGCCATATGCTGACCCTGAGACCACAGGGCTCCCCAGATAGGCGGGGGGGAACACCTGATGGATGTCGTGATAGTTGTGGATCGCGAGTCCAATCTGCTTCAGATTATTCTTACACTGCGTCCGCCGCGCCGCCTCCCGCGCCTGCTGAACCGCAGGCAACAACAACGAAACCAGAATCGCAATAATGGCGATCACCACGAGCAATTCAATGAGCGTAAATGCTCGGGAGCGACCCTGCATTCCCCGTCGAGAACCAGGGGAATTCAAATACTGTTTCATTTCGATGAATCCTGCGTTGAGAAAAGCGGCCGTTGGCACATGTAGCTGGCGCTACATTTCAGGATTGTAGCATCAGCTACAATTGCGTCAATGCTGCATTCCTGAGTTTTTTTTGTGGTTGCCGGGGCAAAACCAGAACACATGCCCCTGGCCCGACGATGTTCGCGGTGGCACCATGAATCGCAAAAAAGCGGCGAACTCTTTCGGCCAGTCAGTGTCCCGCAGCGAGAGTATTTGTCACTCATTTCAAGAAGGAAGGTGCGTCATGCGAAACCAGAACCACGAAGACTTCAACGAACAGTCATTTTTTTGAGACCATGAGCAAACGCCGTAAGGGATTCGCGTCCGAGACTCAGGTGAAGCGTGGCGAACGTGTGGTCCACGGCGACAAAGTGCTTGAGGAAAAGCTCGGCAGAAACGATCTCTGCCCCTGCGGTTCCGGCCAGCGCTTCAAAAGATGCTGTCTCAGGAAAGGCTGCTTTTGACGGCGTGAACCGGGATTACTTTTTTCAGGGACTAGATGTCTCCAGAATCAAGCCAGAGGCCCACTCGGTTCATCGCAACCGAGTGGGCTGTTTTCATTGACTTGACGACGCAGAGCGAAAAATGGAAGCAGTCATATTTGTTGGTCTGCAGGCGTCTGGAAAATCATCCTTCTACAAGGACAGGTTTTTCTCGACACACGTTCGCATCAGCCTTGACCTTCTCAAGACACGCAATCGAGAACGTCGCCTGATGGCCGCCTGCCTGGAGACGCAGCAACCGTTCGTGATTGACAATACAAACCCCAGTCGAGCAGAACGGACGAAGTACATCGAAGCATCGAAAACTGCAAAGTATTCAGTTATTGGCTACTACTTTCGATCGAAAGTTCAAGACAGCCTCCAGCGCAACAAGATGCGAATTGCGCGAGTGCCGACAGCGGGCATCTTATCAACGGCGAAGAAGCTCGAATTACCTTCCCTGGATGAGGGCTTCGACAATCTGAAATATGTACGACTGACGGAATCAGGTTTTGTCGTCGAGGAGTGGAACAATGACGTTTGATGAACTCGACAAGAAGATGCGGATCTTCGAGACCGCTGCTGACCTGTGCGTGCTGCCCGGTATCTTCATGGTCGCACGTCTGGATGGCCGGAGTTTCACTCGACTGACCAAAGAGGTTTGCCAGTTCGAAGCTCCCTTCGACGTACGATTTCGTGATCTGATGGTGGCCACTACCGAATCGCTGATGTCTTGCGGCTTCCGTGTCGTGTATGCCTACACCGAGAGCGACGAGATCTCATTGCTCTTTGATCCGGGCGAACAACTTTTTGGCCGGAAACTTCGCAAGTACAACTCGACACTTGCTGGAGAAGCCAGTGCCCAGTTGTCGATCAGGCTGGGTAAGGTGGCGACTTTCGACTGTCGCATTTCGCAGTTGCCGACGCCAGAACTGGTTGTGGATTATTTCCGATGGAGAAATGAAGACGCTGCACGCAATGCATTGAGTGCATGGTGTTACTGGACACTCCGCAAGGATGGTCAGACTGAACAGCAGGCAACAAGACGATTACTTGGTTCGTCTGTGAGCCAGAAGAACGAATTGCTCTTCCAGTATGGGATCAATTTCAATGATCTTCCAAACTGGCAAAAGCGAGGCGTTGGGCTTTACTGGGAGGAATATGAAAAGCCGTCGATCAACCCTGTCACACACGTCGAAGTCACAGCACTTCGCTGTCGAGTTCGCATAGACTTCGACTTGCCGATGAAGGGCGAGTACGGTCAATTTGTTCGGTCATTTGTTTCCACGCCTCAAACAGCAGGAGCGTCATAATGGGGACATCACACGGTGATTTCACCAAATACCCCCGCACGCCTCATCTGTTTGGGTCGAAGGGAACTGATGACGACAAGCATCTCAATGAAGCAGAATCAAAGCGATTCGTCTCCGATGAGTCTTTGATCGTCGAAGAAAAACTGGACGGAACCAATGTTGGCATCCATTTCTCTGACGCTGGGGAGTTGGTGCTGCAATGCCGGGGGCATCTCATCACTGAGGGAATGCACCCGCAGTATGATCTCTTCAAGCAATGGGCAGCGGTCAAACGGCAC
Organism: Candidatus Kuenenia sp.; assembly: GCA_043737515.1. Taxonomy (GTDB): domain Bacteria; phylum Planctomycetota; class Planctomycetia; order Planctomycetales; family Planctomycetaceae; genus SXXK01. The sequence continues at coordinate 3,710 of JAYTAK010001076.1, forward strand.
GACATGGAAATGCAGTTGGAGAATCGCTTCATTCTGTTCGGCGAATGGGTCTACGCCCGGCACTCAATCTTCTACCGCAAACTGACACACTACTTTTTCGAATTTGACATCTATGACAAGGAACAGGAAGCGTTTCTTGATCTGGAACAACGACTGGCTCTGCTGGAACGAACCGGCATTCAGACCGTCCCTGTGATTTACAAAGGCACTGTCACTCGTGACGATCTGGGAAACCTGATCGGCCCATCACAATTTGACAGCCAGTTTGACAATCCCACCACAAAGCAGACTGACAACCTGATGGAAGGAGTTTATCTCCGCACAGAGGCCGATGGGATGGTGACCGGCAGAGCAAAATTTGTCAGGCCCGAATTTGTCGAGAAGATCAAGCAAAGTACCCACTGGCAGCATCAGCAGATGGTGCCGAATCAACTGGCTGAAGATGTAACCATCTGGGAGTAGCGTGTATGACGTATGAAAGGCATAGCATGCGTTTCAGCGGCGTAGCCGCATCAGCATGTAGCAGTGAGCGTCAGCTCATGGACAAGGTTACGAAACAGATCAACACAGCCGCGAGAGCGGCGACAGCAGGGAATCGCATCGTTGTGTTCACAAAATCAAATAGCATCAGATTTGGCCCTTGCTGTCGCCGTTTCACGGCTTCTATTTCATATTCGCATTTTGTTCCATTGGCTGACGCCAACGGCTACATGCTGACGCGGCTTCGCCGCTACGAGAATTTCCGATTCCGTTTTCATATCATTTCAGCGGCGTAGCCGCGACCGCATGTAGCCGTGAGCGTCAGCTCATGGACAAGGTAGCGATCCAGATCAACACAGCCGCGAGAGCGGCGACAGCAATGGAGCGAAATGGTGGGCACATTTCACAGATTGAGCTATCACATCATCTTCGGAACGCGGTATCGCCAAAAGATCATATTGCCAGCGTATCAGGAGCGGCTGTACGAATACATGGGCGGGACGATTCGAGGATTGAAAGGCCATTCGATTGAAATCGGCGGTGTCGAAGATCACGTCCATCTACTCGTCAACCTGCCACCCGCCATTGCGTTATCAGATGCCGTCCGCGATATCAAAGCAAACGCATCGAAATGGGTTGACGACAATCATCTGACCAAAGATGGGTTCGAGTGGCAAAAAGGTTATGGCGCATTCACGGTCAGCTATTCGAACATTGAAACCGTCCGGGAATACATCCGAAATCAGCAGAAACATCATCAGGTTCGCACATTTCGGGAAGAATACATCGAGTTCCTCAAGCGTCATGGGATCGAATTTGAGGAACGCTATCTGTTTGAAGGTGAACACACCGGCTGAAACATCGATGCAGCGGCGCAGCCGCGAGAGCATGTAGCCGTGAGCGTCAGCTCATGGATACTCACATGCTGTCGCCGTTTCACGGCTTCTATTTCATATTCGCATTCTGTTCCATTGGCTGACGCCAACGGCTACATGCTGACGCGGCTTCGCCGCTGCATTCGTCAATCGAGATGATAATGAACACAAACTGGAGCAAACTCAAACACGCATCGCTCGATAAAATCATCGGTTGGGCCGAAGCTCAGCCGTGGTGTCAGGCGATGGCAGACTGCGATCAGGATGCCGAATGGCACTCTGAAGGCGATGTCTGGACTCACACACGGATGGTGCTTGGACAGCTTGTGGAGCTTGATGAATGGTCGTCCCTGACGCCGCATGAGAGAACGGTGCTGACCTTCACGGCCATGTTCCATGATGTCGCCAAGCCGCTCACGACCGAAGTCAATCCTGAAACCGGACGTGTGACATCGCCCAAGCACGCTGTGAAAGGAGAACATGTCGCTCGTGAAGTGTTACGTGAACTCGGCTGTGATCTGTCAACTCGCGAAGAGATTGCCCGCCTTGTCCGCTACCACGGTCGCCCGGCTTTCCTGCTCGAACGTGAAGAGCCGATCCATGAAGTCGTTCGACTCTCATGGCTCGTCAACAATCGCCTCTTGTACCTGTTTGCTTTGGCAGACACACGAGGTCGAGACACGGATGCCATGAGTCGTCCTGAAGAGAATCTTCACTTCTGGAAGCTGATGGCTGAGGAGGCAACTTGTTTCGACCAGCCGTATCCCTTTGCAAATGACCATGCTCGGTTCCTTTTCTTCCGACAGCAACCCCCAAACCTGCACTACATACCGCACGAAGACTTCGCCTGCACTGTGACGCTGATGGCCGGACTCCCCGGCAGTGGCAAAGACACATGGCTCTCACAGAACCGAAGTGAGCTTCCAATTGTGTCCCTCGATGACATCCGTGGAGAACTTGATATTGATCCCACCGACAATCAGGGAGCAGTTGCTCAGCTTGCACGGGAACGTTGCCGGGAATTTCTTCGGGCTGGCACTTCGTTTGCATTCAATGCCACAAACACACTGAAGCAAACCCGTGGCCGATGGCTCGATCTGTTTTCCGACTACAATGCTCGAATTGAGATCGTCTACGTCGAACCGCCATTTGAGACTGTGCTGCGGCAAAACAAGGCTCGCTCAACGGCCGTTCCTGAAAGCGTGATCAGAAAGCTGGCGGAGAAGTGCGAACCGCCAACTTGGACCGAATGCCATACGCTGATTGTCACTGAAGGAAATCACGGGGGTTAAGAATGCGTTACGGAAAAAGCTGTTCGGTCACTTCTGCAATCCGAGAGTTCATAAGCTGTGCCTGAACTTGCCCCCATCCTGCTGGGTGTAACCGGCGACGCGGGTATTCAGCAGGGGAGGATAGTGGGGTTATAGTGTTGAATCAGGTTGCGGTGTGGGTGAGCTTTATCGGTTTCGTT
>JAYTAK010001077.1:0-2864 GCA_043737515.1 Candidatus Kuenenia sp.
GGCGAAAACTCGGGTGGTCACAATGTTTTCGGCTTCACGGATCTGATGGACGGCAGCTATACACTGGGCTTCACGTCATCGCGGACTTTCCGTTCGAAACCATTCTGGGCGCGGGAGGGTGCCGGCCCCAGTCTGATCTTGAACGTGCCGCAGACGTATCCGGCTCAGCCCATGCCGGGAATGCTGGTTTCCGGGTTTGTCGCGTTGGATCTCAAGCGAGCCGTGCATCCGCCGGAACAGCTTGCATGGCTGGAAAGTATTGGCTACGCCGTCGATGCTGACATGTCGCTCGTTGAAAAGGGCAAGCAGAAATTCGTGGATGAACTGCATCGCGTCATGGCCGCGCGCTGCCAGGCGCTGCATCATCATTGGGATCGAGAACCGTGGCAGAACATCATGTTCGTGTTCACCGGCACTGATCGCCTGAATCACTATCTGTGGGAAGATTACGAAGACACCACATCGCCGTTCCATCAGACGTTCCTGGACTACTACCACGAAGTTGATACTCAGATCGGTCGCATTCTGGAGCGACTCGACGACAACGTCACACTCGCTGCCGTTTCCGATCACGGGTTTGCCCGGCAACGCATGAGCGTGAATTTGAACTGCCTGCTGGCGGAAAATGGTTTCCTCAGACTGAAAGAATCTCAGCGACCGTCGTACATCGACATGCGTCCGGAAACCAAAGCCTTTGCAATGGATCCCGGTCGAATCTACCTGCACCGTCAGGGACGTTACCCCGGCGGCACTGTGTCTGCCGACGAAGCAGAATCACTGATCCAGCAACTGACGACATTCTTCCTGAACGCCAGTGTCAACGGTCAGCCAATCGCCAGTGAAGTGATCCGAGGTAAAGACGCTTACAGTGGCCCATTCGCTCACCGAGCCCCTGATCTCATTGTGATGGCGGCCAAGGATATCGCGCTCTCAGGCCGCGTGAATCTGTCCGAACTTGTGGAAACGACGCGCATCAACGGCAAGCACACGTATGAAGAATCTTCGTTCTTTGTCCGAGGCAAACGTCTCGGGAAAATCCCCGCCGAGATGAAAGTCGAAAACGTACTGGACGTTGTGATGCCGAAGCAAATGGAGCAAATCGCGAGGCGGGCGGCTTAAGCAAACCGAATGACACAGCACCCGCAGCCAAGTACTTGTAGGGTGCGTGAAGCGGAGCGCAACGCACCATTTTAGAAAACCGTGAGAAACTGGTGTGTTCCGCTACCGCTGCACACGCCCTACTTAAATCACTGAATATCCAATTAATCGCAATGTACCGGGGGGCTGACGCCGCCCCGCTCGCCGAATCGCTGAGTGAACGGAAACGGATTTCCAATATGACTGAATCATCCTGCCATAATGCCAATCAGACCTGCTGGAGCTGTCCGGCCGTGGAATTCAAAGGCCACGTCGATTTTCGCGCCTGTGGACAAGCGGCGTTTCGCAAAGCGGCACAGGGGCAGCTCGTCGTTGAATGCAAGCGACGGCCTGAGATCGGCTACTTCGATCCAATGTCAATCACGTTCGAATCGTGCTCGGAATGGAAGAAGACGGACAGCGGTTATCTGCTCGACGGCATGCGCGTGCTCATCCTCGGCATGGACGGCTATCTCGGCTGGCCGCTGGCACTCAAACTGGCAAAGCTCGGCTGCAAGGTCTACGGCATCGACAACATGCTGCGACGCAAACTGGTCGAAGAACGCGGTGCGCATTCAGTCACGCCGATCCAGTCAATGGCAGACCGGATCAAGGCTGCCAACGAACATCTGGGCGTTGACATCGACTTCCGCGAAATTGATCTGATGGATCGCGAGGCGCTCTTTGCGTACATCAAGGAAGTGCAGCCGGAATCCATCGTGCAATTCGCGGAAATCCCAAGTGCTCCCTACAGCATGGCGTCAGTCGAAAAAGCGGTGAATACGATTCAGAACAACGTTGTCGGCACACTGGGATTGCTGTTCGGTGTTCGCGATCACGCTCCCGATGCATCCATCATCAAGCTTGGAACGATGGGAGAATACGGCAGCCCACTGACCGGTCGTCCGCTGTTCGAAGGACTCTTCCCCGGAGACGCAGTGTTGCAGTATCAGGGAAAGGAATGGAGCCTTGGCGGAGAACTCACGCCGCGCGATCCGGTCAGCTTTTATCACGTCAGTAAAGTCCAGGGCACTTACAGCGTCTATGAAGCCTGCAAATACTGGTGGCTGCGAAGTTACGACGTCATGCAGGGAGTCATCTACGGCAATTACTCCGAAGAACTGACGGCTCATGCGGATCTCAACACACGGCTGGATATCGACGAATGGTGGGGCACCGTGGTCAATCGTTTCGTGGCTCAGGCCGTCATCGGGATGCCGCTCACGATCTACGGCAGCGGGAATCAGATGCGTGGCTACATCACGCTCCGAGACGCGATGCAGTGCATCACGCGCTTGATCGCCGCTCCGCCGGAACCCGGTCAGTACGACGTCGTGAATCAGGTCACGGACGTCTTCAGCGTGATGCAGATAGCCAAAATGGTCGCGGCGATTGGCGCAGAATTTGGACTGGATGTCGAAGTGCAGCGTATCGAAAATCCTCGCGTCGAAGCGGAAGAGCATCCCTACGAAGTCATTCACGAGAAGCTCAGCGAACGCTTCGGATTTCAGTCCGAATCCAGTTTCGCAAGCGAGGTGCGGCACCTGTTTCGAGTCCTCACGCAACCCGAAGCCCATGCACGCATCTTGTCTCAGCGTGATACGCTGTTTCCGAAAACAAAATGGTCGGGCGAACACGGAAAACTGGAAGTCCTGGAAACATGGCGACCAGCGGCGTAGGAAGTGACGAATGTCTAAATCGTAGGCCGGACCAAGCGAAGCGCAGTT
>JAYTAK010001078.1:0-6530 GCA_043737515.1 Candidatus Kuenenia sp.
ACGCTGTCGCCTGCGGCTTGCCGTAAAACGATAAACATCTCATCCATACTCGCCACTAACCACCCGCCACTAACCACTCCTCCGGCGGCTTGCCGTTAAACGATAAACATCTCATCCATAGCCGTCTTGCGTATTATCGATCTGACGCCAACCTCGTGCAGTCTGCCTACTTTTGTTTCACATGTGCAAAGCGATGCCGGAAGGCTTTGGCGTCGTCGGCTGTCGTGACCCATAGAAACATTTTCCCGGCCTCATCGACGCGGACGTCGAATCCAATCTCCAGTTTGTCTCCGACTGCCGTCAACAGTCGCGCCGGTGAGATGCGATCATTCTTGCGTGTGTACTTGAGTGTGTTGATATCCAGTCCCTTTGCCGTCAGCTCATGTGCGGACGAAAAATCAGACACTCCGATCTTGTCGGAGATGGCTCCGACCAGTGAACTGACTTCGACATCTTCTACATCCAGCGGAATGGCTCGAAAATATGCAGGCAGGATCTCGCTGAAGGACTGTTCCGGTTTCCAGCCGATCGGCCAGAGATTGCTCGATTCATTACCGCGATCAATTTCCATGTCATAGTGGCCCGGACCCATATATTTGGGTCGGAAGCCAAGTCCGTACTGAGCCAGGATCATCGCGATCGCAGATCCTTTCGTGAATCCCTGCAGTTCCAGAGTCTCCGGAGCCGAATCCGGTCGCTGCGCCAGAGCCTGCTCACGCGCGGCTGCGGTGAATTTCATTCGCATCTTGGTCGGCAATCCAACTGATTCGACCGCCAGAACTGAAGACTGAAGTTCAACCGGATTTTCCACCGGCGTTCCCAGCAGTCGAGTCACCTCTTTGAACTGTTCGTCCGTCAGCCCCCACGTTGGACGGCCCTCCGGTGGCCCCATTGCGCCGTGCCGCTGAATTTCTTCCAGCGCCAGTGTCAGTGGTTTCGTGCTCTGGATGTCGAATTTCTGAGTGCCAATGCGGATCGATCCGTCTGCCGCCATGGCCGCCACGACATGGGTTGCCAGAAAATCGTCACGGTCCAGATCTTCGACTCGTGGAGCTTCCCCCGCGCGGGGTTCGCGAAATTTGACGCTGTATCCCAGTTCCTGAAAGACGCGGCCCCACTCCTGAGCCTTGATGCGGTACGATGGCTGCGACTGCATCAGGACTTCCACGTCCAGCGTTCGCCGTGGCGGTTCTGGTTCATCGGCGATGGCACATGGCAATGCCTGAGCCGCCAGGATCGCTGATACAAAAATGGAATGCTGCAGATTGAGCAAAAAAAGCCGCACGGCATGACCTCCTGAAATGCGATTGGTTCCTGATCGCGTATTCTGCGGATACTGAAGGGAAATCACAATAGATCAAAACCCGGACAGTTGGCGACAGGGGCGGTCCCCGTTATACATCCTTTGTGCGTCAATTCCCCACAAATTCATCACCAGATAAGTTTTTCGATGTCGCCAATTTCTGAAGTGTTTCACACGGCTGCCCGCGAATCCCGGATGGCGTTTATGCCGTTTGTGACTGCCGGCGATCCGGACCTGAACACCACCGCCACCGTCCTGCGTTCGCTGCGTGACGCTCAGGTAGATCTGATTGAACTGGGATTTCCCTACAGCGATCCGATCGCCGACGGCCCGGTGATTCAGGCGTCGTACACACGCGCACTCAACAGTGGCATCTCGGTGGATGGAATCTTTAAGATGATGGAGTCGCTCAAGACGGACGCGATGCCGCCCGTGCTGGCGATGGTCTCTTTCGCCATTATCTTTCGCCATGGCACTGCGATGTTTGTCGAGCACGCGGCGAAAGCGGGCTTCAGTGGGCTGATCATTCCGGACCTGCCAGCCGACGAAGCAGGCGACCTTATTGGATTTGCGCGACAACACAAGCTGGATGTGGTGCAGTTGATTGCTCCGACGACAACGCCCGAACGGACGAAACAGATCCTCGCGGCATCGACGGGATTCCTGTACTGCATTTCTGTCGCGGGAACGACAGGCGTTCGTCAGGAGTTGCCGCAGGAACTGACGGAACAATTGAAGTCACTGCGAGCCCAGTCCACACTGCCATTGGCCGTTGGCTTTGGCATCAGCAGCCCGGAACAGGTATCCGCGCTGGAAGGCGTCGCTGACGGAATCATCGTGGGTTCGGCGATTGTCCGCCGGATGGCTGAAGCCAGCAACAGTTCCGCTGCGGCAATCAGCGTCGGTACATTCGCCAAAGAAATGCGCGCGGCTACAGCGAAGACAAGACCATCGCTGGGGACATGAGAATCGAGCAGGTTCAGACAGGCTTGCCATCGTGAGGTAAGCTTCCAGCTTGCCATCGTGGGGTAAGCTTCCAGCTTGCCATCGTGGGGTAAGCTTCCAGCTTGCCATCGCTGAATCAAGACGCCATGCTGTGAGACAATCCTGACAAGCTGGAAGCTTATCCCACTTCTGGTCAAGGCGCGTCACTGGCGCATCGTTTTTTCAACGGGACTTTTCACCGTCAAAGATCGTGACGATGTTGCCTTGAGCAAGGAGGTCATCCAGCACCTGCTTTTGGGCCGCCTTCTGGAGTTCCTCGATCTTCTTAGCCTCGATCTCTTTTTGGACGGCCTGAAACTCAACCGTTTTAGGGTGCCGATGATCGATGACTTTGTAAACTTCAAATCGGTCCTCATGAATCTGAACGCTGGTCATTTCACCGGAAGCCATTTCAAACAGCATCGCCTCCAGGTCCTTGTCTGCGAGTGACCCTCGTTTGATCCAGCCGATGTCGCCGCGTTTTTCGCCGCTCAGGACGTCGGACATTTCCTGAGCGACCGTCCCGAAATCTTCTTTTTGCCGCAGACGCTGCACGACCTGAGACATCACGGCTTCAGCACCTTCGCGACCGCCGTGATCCTGAAATCGCACCACGATTTCAGCAAAGCGAACCTCTTCGTCCGGAGTGTATTCGTCGATGTGCTCCTGGTAGTACTTGACCAGGACGGCTCGATCAATCTGCTTCGGCACATGCATTTTCGACTGCACATAACCCTCGACAAACTGGCGGCGAATGAAAGTGTCTTTCATTTCGCGGCGTGTGAAGCCCTGGTCTTCCAGCCAGACACTCAGATCCTCATCTGACGCCAGATTCTCTTTCTTCATCATCTTCTCGCAAACTTCCTGGTACGCAGGCTCCAAGGAATCGCGGATGATTTGTCGCTGGTCTTCCTTAACATTCGCCTCAACCGCCTGCACGACGAGTTCATCTTCCGCATATTCCCGCGTCCGAACGCGGAGCGATTGCATCAGAATCAGTTGCCGTTGTTCGTCAGTAAGATTCGGATCTGCTTCAATCTTGCGCCGCACTCCGCCGAGCACATCATCGACAAACACGGGCTTCCCGTTGACGGTTGCAACGACACTGGAACCAGTCAGCGGAGCGACCCCGATCTCATGGAAAGCCACCGGCACAATGCCACTTTCAGGCGGATCGGCTTTTTGAGCCAGGCGTTGTTCTTCAGCATCAGCCGCATGATTGACGAGAGATCTTCGCGGCGGGGCGGACGTGAAGACAGGATTGTCTTCCTTGACAGTTGTCCCTTTGCATCCAACGCTCAGTTCACACAGCATCAGCCCGGCAAGCACCATCGCCATGCGTACTCCGGTCGTCCGCAGAGCAGGCTTCAGAATCGATGATGTTGTGAAGCATGAAGCCAAGGAATTCACCCTGCAAGGCGATTGATCGGGTGCGGGCAGGACATCATCTAAGAGGGCGCGCAGATCGGACGGAAAGACTGGTGTGCGACAGGAGGTGGATCATATGGCTTTTTGTGAAAACCAATCAAGGCCGGAATCGTCGTCGTAAACAACCGTCAATACAGGATTTACATCGGCAGGATCTGCCGGACGCTTGCGGTTTTAAGCCAGCACTGGCCAGCGGACGCCCACCGCTACCGGATGTTCCGCTGGCGCTGAGCCTCAAGCCTGGCCGGTCAGATCGTCACGGCTTCGATGCCAAGTTTGCTTTGAACGGTGCGGCTGAGCGTTTCGCGGACGACTTCGACCGGGATGCGATCGTAGACCTGCTGGAAGAAACCTTCCACGATCATGTGCATGGCTTCCTTTCGTGAAATCCCGCGACTCATGCAGTAGAAGATCTGATCCTGATCAACGCGGCCCATTGTCGCGCCGTGGGTACAGCGCACGTCATCGGCCTCAATCTCCAGTCCGGGAATCGAATCGCAGCGGGCGTGATCGCTCAGCATCAACGCATCGCTGCGCTGATAGCCGTCCGTCTGCTGTGCGGCGGGATCGACTTTGATCATGCCTCGCCAGATCACACGAGCTTCATCCCGCAGGACTTCCTTGTACAGCAGGTCGCTGTGAGTTCCCTGAGCCTTGTGATGCTGCTGAGTGTAGTAACTGATCTTCTGGCGATCACTGGCAAACGTGACACCGTTGACTTCGGCGGTGGCGGCTCGACCGTTCAGGTTGATGTCCTGATGAATGTGCGACAGTTTGCTGCCCAGGCCAACAACGGTCCACTGCAGCGATGCGTTGCTGCCGACGACTCCGGCCTGATGTGCCAGATGCCAGGAATTCTGATTCCAGTTCTGCAACTGGACGTATCGCAGATTCGCATTTCTGCCGACGATCAATTCGACACAACCGACATGCAGCCCTGCGATGTCTTCCGTAGCGGATGTTGTTTCTTCGAGCAATGTTGCTCGCGCGCCGTCTTCGAGGATGATCAACGTATGGCCGAATTCCGCCACGCCGTTGCGACTGTGGGCGATCAGGCTGTGCAGCGGCAGCGCGACTTCGACATTGCGTGGCACGTACAAGAGTGTTCCGCCAGTCCAGAAGGCGGCGTGCCATGCGGAGAATCGGTCGGAATCCGGTCGCACGGCCTGCTTCATGAAGTACGGTTCGAGCAGTTCGCGATGGCTGGTGAGCAACGTCGTGAGTTCACCAAACAGCACACCCTGGGATTCGATCTCGTCCGACACATTTGACTGCGTACATTGACCATTGACATGCGAGATCGCTCCACCGAATTCAGTTTTATCGCTGAGCAATGTGTCGATCACTGACGTATCGGCACCGGCGGACGATGGCCGAAATTTGCCGGCATTGAAGACACGCAGATCAACGCGTTTGAATTCTTCCGGATCAAGATCTTCCTGCAGCAGATTCTGATAAATCTCAAACGCCACCCGCCGCGCGTCGGTGATCCATGATGGTTCGTTACGCGCTGCAAGGAATTGTTCGAAGATTTCGGTGCTGAAGCCGATGCGGCCGAGGTTAATGGTTGTTGTCATACGTTCTTGAATTCTATGTATCCCTGTATTTCAAAGATGCCAGATGTCACCTGGTTCCAGGCTACCCTGTGATGCCCGGAGTACACGCAGGACTACTACAATTTCGTGGTTGAAAGTAAAGATCGCCCGGTAGCTTCCTCGCTGACCCGTTCCAATGAGTGAATCATGAACTTCGAATGGAAGAAAACTGTTCTCCCCCGACAATCCGTAGCTCTCTGGTGCTTCAGCAATCTCCAGGAGTTGCCGCCTGATCACAGACTCCCAATGAATTGCTTCATCGATAGAATGATGTTCAGCCCACCATAGGGCATTTCGACAGATGTCGTTTTCGGCCTGACGAGAAATCCTAACGGAGGGCTTCATTCGCTTTCCTCTGAAGCAACATGGTGCGAATGTCGTCCATTGCTTCATCGAGCGGACGTGTTCGACCTGCCTCCAGATCTCTAATACCCTCGCGAATCAATTCAACGTTACGCTGGTATTCGAGCGCGGCGACTGCTTCTTCGTATGTCGATTGTTCTACGAGAACGAATCGCCGGTCTGAACCCGGAAGTTCGAAGGAAAGCGGTTCTCCGTCGCAATGTTCCAGAGCCTGAATTTGTTCGTCGGTCAGTTTTACCATTTTTGTTTTCTCAACACTGAGCCAATGATTCACGGTGTCTACTCAAGTGCTCCTTCTGCCGCTCGAATAACATGATAGATCGTAACGCAGTGCGTAGCCAAACACGACTACAACGGACTATCAAAGTTGACGCCACATCCTGGACAGTAATTGGCCTGGCTGCTCCGCTCCATCACCCGACCAATGCTAGCTCCACATTTTGGACATTTGATGAAGTTGATAAGATAGAAAACTGTTCCGCCGAAAACGATAAATGGAAGAATTATAAACACTGGAGCTTCGGCCCCTGAGAACAAGCCCGCTGCAAACAACAGCCAAGATAGGCCAGCCACGATTTGGCCTCTGAACAATCGAAGTTTGAGGTATTCACGAATAGTCATGCGGCTTCTTTGCGTCGAGGACGACTTTCATCACGGATGGCTTGGCTCGGCATTTAAAGCCAGAATCGCATGGATGAACTCCGCATTGCAGCTGGTCACGATCATCTTGTTGGTTCGACATGAGGAATGTCGGGTGTGACAAGCAACGCGCAGGCACACCGTCACACTCTACGAATTCTTTTTGCCTGAGCCTGATGCATACACACCGAGCGCTCACGCCCAGCCGCTTGCCTCAA
>JAYTAK010001079.1:0-2863 GCA_043737515.1 Candidatus Kuenenia sp.
TCCGCCGACGGAGCGGCGGACCTACGTAGGCGAGCCGCTCCGTCGGCTCGCACTGGAATATCAGGGGATTGACATCCCCCGCTCGCCGTGATTGAAAACTTTCCGCATTCTCGCGTAAAACAAAATAAATTCGGGAAGAAGCAAAAACACAAGTCGTTTTCCAATCGGAGCATTCCGGTTTTCGAATCCTTTGGAGCAAAAATATGAAACCTGTCCACATTCTCGGCCTTGCAATCCTCTTGAGCAGCGGGGGCACATGCTTCGCTGATGAAGACGCCAAGGCACAGCTCGCCGCGAAGGCCGGTTCCATCCTGGAACGCAACTGCCTGCAATGTCATCGCGGCGACGGATCGGCGTCGAAGGCGAAGTTTGACGTTCGTGATGTACAGTCGATGATCGACACAGGAGTCGTCGTGCCGGAAGATGCGGAGTCCTCGATGCTGTGGATGCTGGCTCATCGAGGCACCATGCCGCCTCGTTCGCAGCCGCAGTTGTCTCGCTTGATTGCAGCCGACGCTCAAATCGTGGCCGACTGGATCAACGCCGGTGCTACTAAGTTCCCGGAAGTCGTGCCTCGGGCCGAAATCACGCTGGATGCGACGCTGAAGGCAATCCTCGCTGACTTGAAGAAGCTGCCGGATGCCAGGGCACGAAGTCGCCAGCGGTATTTTTCACTGGTCGAAGCATGGAACAATCCCGCCGTCAGCGATGAAACGCTCAAGCTCTCACGAGCGGCCCTGTCGAAAGCGTTGAACAGTCTGTCGTGGGAACGCGACATCGTGCTGCCACGGGCTCTGGATGAACAGCAGACAGTGTTTGCCGTTGATGTCGAACAACTGGGCTGGGCACGAGAGCACTGGCTGGCGATCCGTGCTCGATATCCGTATGCCATCGGCTTCAATAATCTTGATGATCGTACACTCGGCGATCTCAACGAAGAGATTCTGCATCTGACAGATCATCGCGAACCGCTGTATCGCGTGCGGTCCGACTGGTTTATCGCCACCGCGACGCAGCCGCCACTGTACCATTCGCTGCTCTATGATCTGACTCTGCCGGAGCTAAAGAAGCGACTTGTCGATAAATCACAGCCAGCAAACCCAAAGCACATGACCGCACGGGATCTTGAACAGTTCCTGCAGGTTGATGTCATTGCCAACATCGAACGAGGCGAAGAGAAAGCCATGCGATGCGGATTCACGTCCAGCGGCGTGTCCGGGCAGAATCGACTGATCGAACGGCATCGCACAAAGTACGGAGCGTATTGGAAGAGCTACGATTTCAAAGCCGGAAATCGTCGAGCCATCCTGTCGCAGTTTCCCCTGGGTCCGGTCTATCCGGGGAATGAATCCAGCAAACTGGCTTTTGAACACGATGGCGGCGAAATCATCTTTCACCTTCCCAACGGACTGCAGGCCTATTTGCTGATCGATGGTCAGGACAATCGCATCGATGCCGGACCAATCGAAGTCGTCAGCGATGCACTGAAGACTTCGGGATCTCCGGCCATTGTCAACGGGTTGTCGTGCATGTCGTGTCACAAGCAGGGAATGATCGATGCTCCGGCGGACGAGATCCGTGAGTTCTCGCATGTCTTCGGCAAAGCTCGCGACCATGTTCAGCGTCTGTATCCAACCGTTGAGACCTTTCAAGCCAAAGTCGATGCCGATGCTCGCCGGTTTCAAACGTCGCTTGATACAACGATCAGTTCCTTCCTGAAGACAGGGAACGACAAGAACCGCGAACTCAGCGAATTTCCCGAACCAGTCAGCGACGTGGCCCGCAACTACCTGCAGGAAGAAATGGATCTGAAGACCGTCGCCGCAGAACTTTATGAACCGAACCTCATCCGCCTGAAAGCCAAAATCGAAGGCGACGAATTGCTGCAGCAACTGGGACTCGGCGTGCTGCTGCGTCAGGACGGCAAAATCAAACGAGCGTTCTGGGAGAGTACTCTGGGAGGAACATCTGTCATGCAGCTCACGGCCTTCTCGCTGGATTACACGACATTGCAGTTCAAGGAATAACCCGTCGGCGAGCGGGGGGTGTTAACCCCCTGATTGTTCTTGCCAACTTCAGAAACTGGTTCGGGTGAAGGATCAGGGGATTAACATCCCCCGCTCGCCAGAATCACAAAATTCAAACATCACCAATCAAGGACACCAAACCATGAAACAGACCCTCTGGACTTCAGCAGTTTTTTTCGTCCTGCTCTGCACCTCCGCCAACGCTCAAACACGCACACAATTCCTTGGCCAGATTCAGGGCCTCGCCAACGACGTCAGAGTGGCACTCAAAGACGACCCTCGTGTGCAAAATCAGACACTGCAACTGGGAGCTTTCGACGGCAAAGGAGCGGCAGCCACCACAAACTTCGGCGGGCGAATCAAGAAGATCCTGCAAGAAGAACTCGCCGCATCGCTCAGCGAAACATCGAAGTACACGCTCACCGGCGGGTATCACTATGTCGGCTCCTCCGATCCGGCCCAGAAAGAACTGAAGATTCTGCTCGTTTCCGCACGCATCGAAGATGAACGCGGCAAAGAGATCGCGTCGATGGAACGCGAAGTCAACGATTCGGACGACATCTTTCAGGTTCTTGGACTTACGGGAGCACGACCTTCGCAGCCCAGCGGCGGCAACAATCCGCCAAAGCCACAAGTGGAATTAAAGAAGAACAACCAGGCCGCCCAGGAAGCTCAGGCGAAACCCAGGTTCGATGTTCAGGACGGAACTCGCGTGGCTGCTGTCGGTCTGCCTCATTGGTCGATGGGAATCCACAAGAAGCATTCACACGACGGCACCGGAGTGCCCGTTGTTCCGCAGAACGTCAAAGGCCTGGCCTTCGTACCTGTTGAGATCA
>JAYTAK010001080.1:0-14868 GCA_043737515.1 Candidatus Kuenenia sp.
CGCCGATAATCATGCGGCTTGGCGAGCGGAGCGGCGTCAGCCCTCCGGTACAATGCGACTCGACACTGCAGACGCGCGACAGACGAATGGAAGTGTACCGACAAGCTGACGCATGCCGCTCGCCGACGCGCTACTTCAAATGCCTGTCGAAGAATTCGAATCTCGCATTTTCGATCTGGCTCTTAACTTCCGGCGACGATTTCCCAAAGCCATGATCTCCGCCTTCGATCGTCATTAATTTGGCTTCGACATCCGACGCCGACATGCGGTCGATCAGCCAGACAGCCTGTTCATGAGCGACATACTTGTCATCGGTGCCGTGGATACACAGCGTCGGCGCGGCGTCGGGAGTCACCCAGTACAGTGGACTCGCTTCGATGTGACGGTGTCGCTGTTCCTGAAGATTTCCGCCCAGGAATAACGGCAGAACTTCGGCCGCATCAACGCTGGCGTCGTATGACTTTGTGAAGTCGCTCGGCCCGTAGAAATTGACGACGCACTTCACGTCGCTGGAAAACTCAGCATTGCCACCGTCGCCTTCAAACTTCTTCACACCGCTGGTGACACCCAGAAACTGTGCCAAGTGCCCGCCAGCCGACCCGCCCGTTGTCCCGATACGATCGGGATCGACGTGGTACTTGTCCGCATTGGCACGCAACCAGCGCACGGCGGCTTTGACATCATGGACGGCTGCCGGAAACTGATACTTCGGTGCCAGCCGATAACTGACCGTCACCGCGACGTATCCTCGTTCGGCCAGTTGAATGCACAATGCGTTGAAACCGTCCCGTGTCCCCGCGCGAAACCCGCCTCCATGAATACAGACGACTGCCGGGAACGGCCCATTGCCGACCTTCGGCCGTGCCATGTTCAATTGCAGGTGCTGGTCGTCGGGGTTTGCGTATTCGATATGCTTCTCGAACACGACACTGTCAGGAACCGTTTCCTGAGCTGAGACTGTGTGAGGATGGATGATGAACGCAGAGACGACAATCACCGTCAACGTTTTCAGGAGTTGCATTTGTGTTTCCTTCCAATGAACATTCTGACATCTCACTACTATGGATCGCCGCTCGACTCCATTCTTTCGCGATATGATACGAAAACCATCAAACGCCCCAAAGCGTTTCGCGGACCAAAGCTCGCTTTTTTTGAATCGAAAAAGCAGGCGAGTCACCGTCAGTTGAATCCGTACGCTCGACGGTCGGTGCATAGATGGTCACGAACAAATCACCGGTCATTGATCCTAGCAGAGCCGCACACCGGTTCGAACCCATCAAATACGTGAGGAAAAATCAATGCTGTGTAGCTTGACAACATTGATTCGAGCCAGCACTCTGGAGCGAGTTTTACAGCACTCGCGTACGTAACTTGTATGACAAATCCTATGGGCACTCAGTTCTCAGGGGTAGTACATTACTCAAAACGGGCGACCTTGAGACTTCTTAAATGGACAATGCATCCGCCGAATCAGTCGGGTACTGTTCGTTACATTCCCTCACTGAAACTGTCCGGGACAAGGTGTCACGAACGAGGCTGAGCGCATCCCTGCCAATCGCACACCAGCGTGACATTGAATTCCCCGTGCTGCCAGACTCTCCGAATGAGAAATCCGTTCGGCTACTGCAGGCAGCCGCAGAGGTCGAACATGAACTCATGGTTCAATACCTCTACGCGGGAGGGCAATACCATAGTCGATACCGAGCTTCACCACACCGTACGGTAAAATGCACTTGCAGCCTCCGTGCGAGAATGACGAGCTGCTCCAGAACTGGGTCCGGTCGTTCGATTGTGAAACGGGCTACATACCAGGAAATCCGCGACACAATATCAGAGATGAAGCCCCGGTCGAGGTGTCAGCAGCGATCAGATCGTGGATGCAGGAACGTCATCGACTCTCGCGAGTCAGTTTTGATCGCATAGTCATCACTGTTTCAAGTGGGGAATCATCGCTTTGGCGTCGAGCGGGACTTCTACGACCCAACCTCCGCGCGACGTTCTCTCGCTTGCCAAGCATTCGCGGATCAGGGTGCCTCTCGAAAACAACTTTTATGTGCGGAAATTCCATGAAACCCGTTCTTGTCAGGGCCACGGTGACAGTTGGAGAATATCGTTCAATTCAGGAGTCGGAACGCTTGCTGATACACTTAAGAACTGCTATCTAGAACCGTATAAACGGATTCGTTGAATTCACGATAGTAGGCTCTGATTCGATTCGCGGACTAGCTTTGCCAGGTCGTATGCGGCTGACGTCAGCTGTCAGGGATTTTTGGAAGGGAGCGTTTGCATGCGGTATTCAGCGGCGATTTGTGTAGTGGCTACTTTGTCGGTTGGCGCCTTGGCCCTCGCCGATGAGCATGAGATTTCGGGTGACTTGGGTGCATCGTCGATCCGTTGGGTGAACGGTGGACGCCGTTCAGCAGTCACTGGCCCGGTGATCGAGCCGGGCAAGGACGGTCCGTGGAGGGTCCATGTCAAAGTGAAAAACGGTGACTTGGTACTATTCACCGACTCCACCGTGGTGTTCGAGAACGGAGCGGGCGAACAGAACGATGTCTGGGAAATCTCCGAATTCCTGAATGGCAACAAGGGAACGATTGGGCCACTCACAAACCCTATGCACAAAGCGTTTTACCCAAACCCTGACAAGGCGCTCGTGACAGACGGCCCGCCCATGGGTGTTGGGCAACCCATTTTCCTGATCCGCATCAAGAACCTGACGGCTGATAAACCGATTTTGTTTGCGTCGGGGGAGGTGTCGCACATTGACAAATCGCAGGGAAGCAAACACTTTATGTTTGGCGCTATAGTCCTCGATACACAGTCCAAGTGAGCGAGGCTACGGGGAGCGTTCGGTCAGCCGCTGCATCAGGCTGGTTAATTTTCCATTTCTTTATCAATCCTGAAATGTGAGGACTCATCATGACTAAACCAGTTCGACGGAATGTGGCCCACATCTCGAAGGCCGAACGAGACCGTTTGCGAGACGCATTTCTGAATGTCAATCGGAAACTCTTTCCTGACGGCGTTTCGTATTGGTACAAGCAGGATCAAATTCATCAAAATACCCATGTGCATGGCCTGCCTTCATTTCTGCCTTGGCATCGCGAACTGCTGAACAGATTCGAGGCTCTGCTTCAGGAAGTTGACCCTCTCGTTGCGCTGCATTACTGGGACTGGACCACCGATCCACGGAATAGCTCTGATGGGAACGGGGGCATTTTCGATTTGTTTAACAGCGATTTCCTAGGTGCCTCTTCTGGACCTGCGGGGCCTCCGTTTGCAGGCAAACTTGACAACAACGGTATTTTGGCGGGCAGCAGGGGCGATGACACAGGCAATCCTGCAGATCCGCCAAGGCAGATTACTCGCCACATGACACTTGGCGCGCCGACGGTCGACTCCGATCTGGAAATCGTAACGTTTTCAAACAGTGATCCGGTTCAAGATCAATGGAAGACGTTTCGTCAAAAGCTGGAACGATCACCAAATCACAACGATATCCACGGCTGGGTCGGCGGAACAATGGGGCCTCCCGTCACGGCGTTCGAGGAACCGTTTGTGTTCCTTGTGCATGCAAACATCGATCGGCTCTGGGCAATGTGGCAATCGGCTCCCGGTTTCGAGTGGAGATTGGATCCATCAAAGGTTTATGGAACCGAAGGGACACATTCGGAAATCACCAAAAACTTTGAACCTTGGGCTGGCGGAGTTGGACTAAGGCCCTGGGCTCCACCTGATAACCAGCAAGAGCAAAAGAACGCAAAACATCCTTCCGTCGTAGCACCTCCGCCATACGACACTGTCAACCTGTTTCAAAAGCCCCAGTCTCGGCACCGTCCAGCAGCTGGTCTTGCGTGAAACGGCGGAATTGAGCCAGTGGTCGCGCACAAGCAAGGGAGCGGCTCGCGATTCCAAGCCGGAGTTGGACCAAGAGCGACGGTGCGGTCCCGGATGTGCTTTTTGATGCCGCTTTCGACCCTCTTTTCTGTCAGCCGAATCACAATTCGAACATGACGTCGGCGAGTCACGCGGACCAGCTCCCTATACCGCAATATTAATCACGCTGTCCAGACTCAACAATTCATGACATCACGACTAAATCCCGAGGAGTCGTCGATCCAAGTCATTTCCTGATGCTCTCATTTTGCGCTGAAGGAATTACAGGTCGTTGATCTCGGCGGGGCCGCAGACCGGCTCGAAGCCGGCTGGAGGGACCGAATCCGTGACAAAGTCAAAATTAGAAACCAGGCCGCCGTCTTTACGCACTGCAAACGGGATCGCCCGGAAATCCTCATAGAGCGTCTCAATCAGTACTTGCCACTGAGACTTTCCCTCGGGTAATGGCTCAGACACGGGGCGACCGCACAGAGCGTTGAATTCGTCGAGGCTGAGGTTCAGGTTTCCGGTTCGGCAATCCTCTACTATAGAAGGAAAAGGCACCTGATCCATCAACGAGATAGGCTCCGTAGGTTCGCAGAGCCTTCAGGTGACGTTGCGTCACGAGTGACAGGTTACCTTCGTTGATTTGGTTTCCATCCTGATCGACAATTGACTCGCGCAATCGGATCCGTTCGCCTGCTGCCATGGCCCACGGCGATGCGGTGTAATGGGATGTTTCGGTCTTCGTCGCCGGATAGACGTAGTCACGTGGTGACTCGTTGGTCGCTGGATGGATGTGTCTAAGTCGAGGAATCGCAAAGGCCATCGCGTGAGTAATCTCCGGACCATTCTGAAAATCTTCCGGAACAAGGAGCCCCGCGAGCAGGGGAACTCCCGTGGCTCGAGCACTATTGCGACTCTTGCATTGACAGTCGGGCTTCTGAGCACCGGGGCCCTGCAGTGAAAACCGTTCGATTGCACCGGCGAACTGAATTTCAGTCGCGTCAAACCCGCCCCCCAACGAATTCTTGTCGGCATCCACCAGAGTTGTTGCGTTCCAGAAATTGTATTCCAGCCCTTTGTCTCTGTCGATGAGCACCATGTGTCCATCAGCATCGCGGCACTTCGGCCCTGAGGGACGAATCACACCCGCCGGTCGCGGGATGCCCTTGACCGAGAAGCGTCCGCCGGTCTCCACCTCCTGATCGCTGAGCGTCGATGTGCGCCAACTTTTTCCCAAATAGGTGTTCAGGTCCAACGGAGTTTCAGCCTCGGCCCCCGGCTTTGCCTCGAAGATCGGGATCGTATAATCATTAAAATTCAGGTTGCAGAAATTCTGCTTGTGCCCCTTGAGTAGACAAAACATCTCATGGATGCACTCGGTCTGCCGTTCCTTCAAACCGGCACTGGCCGCCGACTGTCTCCAAGCACTGCTGGCGTCGTAGAGGGGATTGGGCAGGTGGAAAGTTCGCTGAAGATGCTCTCCGGTAATGACCGACTCGGAGCAGTCTTCCGCGGAATCTACAGCACCAACGAATGAAACCACCGCAGAGGATGCAAACATCCCCCTGGCAGCTCGCGAAAAGTCTCGCCGATGATTGGACATGATAGCTGCCATTTCAGAATTGCTTACCTACATATCCCTGATCTCTGGGAATCTGTTATACAGTTTACCACGGTCATCGCAGGTTGTCTCTGGCAAGCGAACCATTGCGAGTCCGCTGGATCATCGGGCCATTCCAAGAAGCCAGTTCGATATCGCAGAGAAAAACTGATGTCATGTTTGATTCAAATCAACACGTGGCCGAGTGCGTTTCCTGTCCCTGCTTCCGCGGCCCTGCAGGCATCCGACTGGCGAAGTGAAAAACTCAGGGACTGCTGCCCGAAAACTGCTGGATCAAATACGAATTAGCAGCCCCACGCTCAGCAACGTTGGCGTGCCTCATTTGGCACGAATCAGCCCGGAACATCTTGCTGCGCCCGCTCGGAACCGCCGAATGAATGTTGGCCAAGAGGAGAAGGAATTACGCCGCAGGCCACTCGATAAAAATGGTCTATTGAAATGCGATTTCATTAAACGGTGACACAAGGTCGATCGTCGTGAACTCAAGGACGTCACCGTCTTGAAGGTGAATATTCCGGATTTTCCTTTCAAAGAGCTCATCCCATCTATCAATCAATGCTTCGTTGTTGAGCTCACGTCCGAATTTTGCATCTCTAAACAATGAACGCATTGCAATTCCCGACTTGCCAAATATTCCTGTTGTGGATAGTGGAGTAACGTACCGAACCGTGACACCGTCCATATGCCTTATTACGACGCAGACTGGAATCAAATTCGACAAAGTGCCGGAATGCTGCCTTGCTATCGCAGGCTCGATCTCTTTGGCCAGCCCATTCTCTGTGTCCAGAAAAGTTCCAATGGACTCGCCGGCGGGGATGTTTTTTCTACCTCGCTGATCACCTGCAAGCAGAGGCCCTGTCAAATCCACACTGATTCTGGAGACCGGTCGCGCCAGCAAGATACTAGCAATCGGAGATCCGAGGGCCGCAAAAACCGACCCTGCGATTCGGCGTGCATTTACAATGCTGGAAGCAGCAGTTCCATCCTGCTGGTCATGTTGTTCCCTGACGAAAACCCTGAATGGGTCGCGCTCAGTCACCGGTCGAATCTCCAACGACGGGTCCGTGAAATACAGCGTTGCAATAAGGTCTCCATCCACTGCGGCAGAACTGGCAATTCTCGGTGATGCAAGGAACACTCTGGGAAACACTGTTGCCTGATTTCCACGTATCAGGATTACAGTATCAGGCGTATACGGGTGTGCAAGAATGTTTGGCACATAGCCGGGAGTTGGGTTAGTCGAGTCACTTCGCGCCGAATTCTTCAACTGCTGTCTTTGAAGGTGCCCAAAGGCAGTGGAAAAAGCGTCGTATTCTCCGAACGCGGATGCGATTGCGATGCGATTCGAGCCGATCGACTTCTGGATGGGCGTTATTGGGTATAGTCTTAGGGTAACGTTGTACACACCGGGACTGCCCACGACGCCCTTATGGCATTTCAGCAGCGACAGGAGATGATCATCTGCGAAAATCGGTGACCAAGTCCACGAGCAGACCAAGAGTAGAGACGCCAGGATTCGCATAGTTTTTCACTTGCTCAAATTGTGAACTTCAATGACCTGATGGGCGCTGCCATGAGATGATTTGCTGAACAGCGGGAATATCCGGATTCAGTCCGTCGAGAATCTGTGACATGTTACAGGCCAGTCCAATAGACCCGCTGGTGTCGATCGCCGCAAACAGGATTCCAATGGCCACGAATGCAGGTGCTCCCGAAACCTCCGCTCTCAAAGCAAGAATGGCTCCACTATCTCCGGGCGTGACAAACCGCTGGTTCGCGTCGCGGTGTTCAACGGTAAAATTGTTGGAAAAACCTTGGCCGTTGACTGAGAAAAACAGATTGTCTACGTCCCGAATTCGCCCGATCAGAACACCGCCAGTCGCGCTGCCAAACTTGTAAACATCGAATATCGAATGAGCCGCCTTTACACGGGTTTTTGAGAAGAACATGGGGACGACCACAGATCCAACAGGCGATTGGCCAGCGGGATGCGACAACCCCTGTACCCACCGCCCTGCCGGCGGGAATACAATTGGTGGGAATGCAGCCGGAGGTTGACTGAACCCGAGAACAGCACAGTCGATTGTCTCCGTTGTCAACGTCTTGGTATGGGTATGATTTTTCCGAATCGCTGCTGTTACTTTTCCGATGGGACGGGTCACTGGCTGCCCGCTGGCGGTATCTGGCCCGCGCTGGTCAAACGGTTTGTTCTTGTTTCCGACGACATGCTGACAGGTCAATCCGAGGAAGCTGCCATCCGTTGCGGACAGAACAACTCCGAGCGTGCCAAATTCTTTTGGCTTACCAGGAGGAGCAATTGGCACACCTCCAACGAGGTCATCGGTGAATTTCAACGGATTCTTGGGCGAGATAGTAGATCCTGCTAGAAAAGAAGCCGTCCTTGCCGGAGCCAAAAACTCAAAACAGCCTTCCACGACCTTTACCGGGACGCCATAAATCGATGGGGGCAGTTTCGAAAGAACGCCCTCGCCATCGTTGAGGTATTCTTCTCGAAGTTTGGTTGCCACGTTGACGCCAATAACCACCTGCAACGGAGACACAGGTCTCCCAAACCTGGTGCGATAACGCACTGAAACGCCCGTGATGTGTCCCCTGCGAAAGTCTTCGGTCTTCTTGAGCGATGGCCACCACTTCTTCAGGGCTTTTCGAGCTTTCTCGAACTGGTCATCCAGCTCTGTTTGCCGCACGAGATATTCTACCGCCACTTCCTCCGGCGTCAGGAGTCGCTCGATGAGATATGGATGTTCCGGTGTAGGCTGAAAATTGGCTACGACGGGGACAGGTTTGACACGTTGAGCAATTCCATCCAAACGTGGAATAGCTTTGTGCCTGGCAGCCGTTTCCCGGGGTTTTGACTTGGCTGGTTGTGGACGTGAACCCTTTGCGGATGCATTAACAACGTCCTGTTTGACTGGGATCGGCTTCTTTTTCTTTGCCACGATTGATTCCTTAGGCTGACATGGTACTGCGGTCGTAAATACTGGGCGAAAGTACCCATGTCAATCCTCTGGACGCAACACAATAGTTTCATTGGTCTGCTGATTTTTGTCCCTGAAGCCGACAGCGACGGCTTTTTCGGGTTAAAGAAACCGATAAGCCGTCTGGCATGGGGCCGAGCCACATGCCAGATGCAGAATATTTCAGTTCATCGGGAGAACCGACATCCCAGGCTCGGCTGGAACGGTTGTAACTCCGTACTGAGTCGATCCTTCACTGTATTCACTGAACTCGTGCGACTGAGGTCCTGCACCTGGGCTGAGACGTTCGTTGACAAATGCCATCATTCGCGCTTCCCAATCAGGTTCGCTGATATCAAAACTCTGGGTTGCTACGACGGACTCTTGAAAGTCTACTTCCGGTGCAGCTTCTCCGGCAGGCGTATTGGCTGATGTCGGCGTGGCTTTGTTCGGGACGGCAGGTGCGGCCGGCGTCAGAGCCCCCTGAATTGTGTCAAT
The DNA here is from genome assembly GCA_043737515.1 of Candidatus Kuenenia sp. GTDB lineage: Bacteria > Planctomycetota > Planctomycetia > Planctomycetales > Planctomycetaceae > SXXK01. The sequence continues at coordinate 8,983 of JAYTAK010001080.1, forward strand.
AGCAGTATTGACGTCAGCCATTGTTCGTTCTGTTACCTCGGCCTGGATGTTTGCGAAATATTGTTCATCATCCATTGATGCTTCTTTCAGGTCGAGAATTCCTCCAGCGGGTCGGCGAAAGTCCACCAGGAAAACTTTGTCGGTGTATTCGAGTGTGGTCTTGACATTCAATTGAGCGGGAGAAAACGACACGATCCTGTAGCCGACGTCAACGTTGGCCAACGCCAACTCTGCTTTTTGCGTTGCTACACTCAAGTCGATTTCCTTCTTTGGGAGCTCCAATGTCGCGCGTTCGTCGGCCACTTTCGACATCTCTTTCGCTACGGCGTGGGCAACGGTTGCCCTCTCCAGTTCAATTTGGGTCTTTTCTATATCGGCAGTCGTGGTTGCATTGTTGCGATTCGTCGTTGCTTCGCTTAAGGCCACTATCGCTTTCTCGAACGCCGCGTTTGAACTAGCCTTTGTTGAGATGATTGATTTTATCTCCGCTTTGAGCCCCCTGACCTCGGCCGCCGCCTCATTGGCAGCAGCTTTGAGTTCGCCGATCTCATCCGGAGAGTTTGCGAGTATTAATTGCTGCTCGAATATCACAACTCGAACATGTGACGGCACTTTTAGCTTGACTGGCAAGCCTTTCAATTTCTGATTGTTGCACTCCGGTGCAACTGAATCGTTGTTAAATCGATACAGGGCTGTCGTTCGGAATGATGTGCATCCCGCAACGAAGCAGACGAGAAGACCAATGGCTAAATGTATTTTGATCATGTTAACCCATCAGTGAGTTTGGAGGATCTGGGGAAATTTGAGTGACAGGCAGAGCGTACTGCGAAAGTAATTAGCCGCACGTTTTCCGCATAGTTATTGGGTAGACATCATTCCTGGGCCGGGCATTCCGGGCACATATCCGGCTCACACACTTTGGGACAAAGACCGGACTGTGAACTGCAATTGACATGGCAGTCCAGGAACGCGGCTACGTCCATCTCGTATGTGGGTGAGTTGATGTCAAAGCGACCGAACGCAATTGTCCGATCAGTAGAAACCAAATCTGCCGAGTTCTGCTTCGGTGCGTTGGCTGATGTTTGTAAAGCGTTGATTAGACCAAGGGAATTAGCCAGGAGACTGGCTGATTCCGTAATTGTCTGGTCATCAGCCATGTATTTGACGTTCTTCAAGTAGCCTTTTCCCGCGTCTTCTTTTTTGGCTGCGTCGCCACTCGACTGGAACTCAAATCCATAATTCTGCAACCCAGCCGCTGGCCGAACGGGATCGACCAGAAAGATCTTTTCGGTATAGCAGATATCGTGTGAGACACTCCGCGTTGGCCGGCATGTATGCAGCGGCACCAACTTAGGCTTTTCGCCGGGAACGTCAATTTTCTCCCAGTAGGTTGTCTCTACAACGCAGAGCTCCAGGTGACTTGGAACCCTGAGCGAAACAGGAACGCCCTTCATCGGGCAGTCGGGATTGACGACCAGCATGTCGTTCTCGACTCTGTCGACCGCCGTTGTCCTAAACGACGAGCAGCCGGTAGCGGTCAGCAAGACTGCGAAAAGCAGAACTTTTTTCATGATATCCTCCGTGATCAAACTGCACGCCGCATCCGTTGCGAACGACCATGTTCGATTGATCGACTTCCTACTACTACTCAAAAAGCCTACCTCCTTAGTACCTGAACTGTTTATTCCTTCTGTGTCCAACTTGCGGGTTAGGTAAACCTTTCCGTTGGGCAAATCGGCAAGATTCGCTGAACAACGCATTCGACCGTGCGACACGCAGTCGTCTGGGCTCTGAAATGGCAAGGGCGATTTCAGGCAGCACGAAATTGGTCCGATTTACACGCACATCTCTTCTGCGGCGTGAAGTCGGTTGCCCCAACTGCGGCCGTCGCGATGGGTTTGTTGCAGTTGACGACGTCCGAGGAGAATCTGTGAATCTGGACGGGGGCAAGGTCCCGAATGCGCTTGCGCTGGACCAGCGGCTCCAGTGAATGGGCGGCGGTGCACCGGACGATCCAGAGTGGCTGCAGCTTTTTGAAGAAAGTGCCGATGCGCCGGTATTCAGCGATTGTTCGCTGTAGGGGACGCCTGTTCATCGAGCGATCCTTAGAAGAATGGCAACAGATGATGGATCATCAGCAATTCCGGAATGTTGTCACCGTAATCGGAGCAAAACTCCACCGCAAACCAGCTTCGGTGTGCAATGAATGCGAAGCAATCCGCGAATGGTACTTGGTGGGCGACGATATCAACGCTGCCGCCAAGTGTTGGTGCCAGTCTGCCGTAGTCTTCGATTGCACATATCCCAGCACGCCGGATTCGCCGTGAGTGGTGGAGTCGTAGCCGTTGATGAAGGCGAGGAGGCCTTCTTCGCCGAGGGAGTTCCTGACTCCGTGGCTGGGGCCGACGCGTTTGGCTTCGAAGCCGAGGTGGGGTGGAGTGCCTCGGCGGTGGTGTTCGATTTCGATGTCCATTTTCGGACGATGTTTGCCTCGGCGACCATCGACGATTTGAAGGGTTTACTCCTGCACACTTTGTTGTTGAGAAGTGGCATGGCTTCAACCGATTTTCATTTGGCGAGACTGTGTGACAGGTCACGGCGGAGATACAGTGTAGAGTTTTCAATACGGCTAATTCTCATCGCCATGAAGTCAACGCCACGCAACTCCGGCTCTTGATCAGTCATGCTGCGTCTCTCGCCTCGAAATTAATTCGCCGCGAGTCGAAACGGACAGCGCCTTGTAGATCGCCTTTGTGTGGTCATGTACGGTATGCACTGAGATCTTCAATCGGGTGGCAACTTCTTTCTCAATGAGCCCGTGCAGCAAAAGTTCATACACGCGATGTTGGGCAGGCGTCAGTGCCGACAGTCTTGGTCTATTCGGATTCTGACCGTTGCTTCCAACTTTCTCTGTTTGTGTTGAGTCGTCGCTACCTGCATTGCCTTTGACGGCTTCGGCAAGGCTTGAGCAGACCTGGAAGACGTACGACCCGATTTGCACTTCGTTGCCATCGTGAAGTCGCTCATCTGCACAAATTGGCGTTCCATTGAGTCGCGTTCCATTGCGACTGTTAAGATCTCGAATTCGAAAGTCGTGATCGGTCTTCAGCACCATGGCGTGCTTTCGCGACACGAGCAAATCGGAAACGCAGATTTCACACGTCGCATCACGGCCAATGAGCGTTTCAGCAGAATCCACTTGATGGATGCGGTCAAACATCGAGTTGAAACGGATCACCAAAAACAACTCTCTCATCATGTTCGCATCCTGATGTCAAACGTGCTGGCTCTCCCCTGAATAGGGGATGTTCGGAGTATTGCGTAATGCAAATCAAATTGGAAGATACGCACGAGACAAAACACTTCAGGACAGACCATCCGATCCGAGGGTTGATGGCTGTCCAACGATTTCGACTTGGAACGCCCCGATCCAACTTCATTGAATATCACGTTAACACAGCGATGGAGAGAAACATGTCTGATCCTCATCCAGCGCCCGGGTATCTGGCCGCAACTGGTTGTTTGGAAGCTGGCCCGTTACGACAAGTTGAACGCTGACTATAGCGAAGTCCAGATCTTCTTCAACAACGATGTGCTTGTGAACGTACCGGTCGACATTGTGCAGTAGTGACATTACGGCTTTCTTGTACCTGCAGTACTTCAGATTTAAGGGAGATTCCAGATGATACCACAATTGCTTGGGGCTCGATTTGTGATGAACTGCATAGCATCCAGGAAAATCCTTTGGCTGGCGTTCCCGGCCGTTCTTGCGTTTGCAATTCACAACGCGAATGCTCAGTGCAATGCGCCAGCGGCTTGGTTTCCCCACGCACAGACTCCGGAGCCAGATTTCCATCAGCCGGGCTCTAATTGTGAATTTCATGAGTGGGCGTGGCAGGAGTTCCTGTGGCTGACCCAGCCAACCGGGAATGGACGAATTCGTCTCCTCGACATGCCGACGGAAGACTCATTGTTTTCACCGGGACGGGCTCCTGCTCCCTTGGCTTCTGCCATGATGCAGGAACGCCTGAAGCGACAACCACTTCGACTCATGCCGCGCACACGAAAGACCGTTGGTCCAACTTCCATCGGGGACATTCGGCAGGCAGGAAGCAATGGTGTCTTGGTTGATAAATCCGGCCAGCCGGTGTTCTTTGCTTCGTTTGTCACTCCCGTGTTTTACGAATTTGTGCGCACGAATAAGCTTTATCTGAAGCCGAATTACATCGCTGCGGCGGACACACTGAATTTTCCGACGAAGGCGGTAGAATTGAAGTCCTCCTGGATGGTGGTTCCCAATGGGGCAGCCGCGAGCGGATTTTTCACGACAAAGGCGACGATTCCGAAGCTCAAATGCGCCGACAACAGTACTGATTGCACCGGAACAAACGTGGTCGTGGACATGACGCAACAGGTCGAAGTGACGGTTGCACTCGTCGGTTTGCATGTCGTAGGAGTGTTGGAGGGGCATCCGGAATTCGTCTGGTCGACGTTCGAGCACATTGACAACGCTCCGGACCTGCCTCCCGGGATGGCCCCCAATGCGGCGGTGGCCGTGAGCAATATGAATTCCACGTTTTACACGAGTGGCACTTTCGCCAATGCCTGTAATCTGCCAAACGCAGGAAGCGTGGCGCTCAATTCCTCCACACAAAAACTTTCGCCTATCACTAACGTTTTTCGACAATTTGCTTTCGGGGGTGGCGATGCCGCCGATACGGCGAATATAACAAATTTGAACCAAAGCGTGCATGGACAACTGTTGGCCGATTCCGTCTGGAAGAACTACATGTTGGTCGGAGGAGTGTGGTTTGCCAATGGAGGCGACCTCGTCCCAGGGCTCGGTGGCAATACAATTCAACCATTGGTCGTTGGTTCAGTGCAAGTCTCGAACAGCACCATGGAAACGTTCACTCAAAAGCCATTTGGGTCCCCTAGTCGCTCGAATTGCTTTTCGTGCCATAACACTCGACCGTCCACTGGTCTGCCTGCCAAGAATCTCAACCTGAGCCATATTCTGAAACAAGGCTTGATCGAGCGTGAGCAGTTTGAACAACTGGCGAACCTCAACCTCACGTCGAAGCATGCATTGGCGCTTTCTTCAAGAGGTGTCTCGCTTGAAGACGTTGTGGTAATGAGAACTCTGAAATTCACGGCATTACCAGAGAAAGGCGCACCACTTCAGTCATACGCGGATGTTCAGAAGTGCCTCGACACATTTGTAGAAGAGAATGGTGTTCCGATTGGGTTCTCACCACACGGTGCCTTCTGGCAGACGATGACGTATGAACAGTTTGTCCAGGACAATATCCCTGGCGTTTCAGACCCAGGGACTGGAATGCCGCTGAAAGTCCTGATCATCAAGGATGGAGATCACTCAAATCTCGTCATGGCGCTTAGGGGAACCATTGGCACCATTTTCGATCCGAACAGTGGCTCAATCGGAAGAATGCCGCCCAGCGGTCCATTCATGACGGACAACGATATTCAACGGATTGTTGACTGGATTAATGCCGGCGCGCCCAAATAGTGCGAAATAAGGTTCAGCGACGAATGACGTTTGCGATGATGCTGTCGCAGCGGCCGCGATATTTACAACTGACGTCCCCGAGGTGGCAGACGAATAGACTGTCCATCGTTAGCCGTTAGGCAGATCGAGTTCCGCATCGCAGTTGGGTAATTTGTTTCAACAATCTTTGATGGCAGGAAGCATTCATGGCTGAGAAATCGTTGTGGTTCTAAAATAGTCTGATCCGACTGTGCCATGCCATGGAGTCCAGGGGGCGTGCTAGTCCTTAAACAAGCGACCTCCTCCCGGCTTTTCGGGCCAAAAATCGCGCAGCGGCGAACGGAAACGAGCGGGTCGCCGGGGTGACTTTGAGTTAG
>JAYTAK010001081.1:0-2856 GCA_043737515.1 Candidatus Kuenenia sp.
TCGGCGAGCGGGGGATGTCAATCCCCTGATTGTGGGCCTCACGAAGAATCAGGGGACTAACGTCCCCCGCTCGCCTCAATTCAGCCCGCGCGAAGTATAATCAATCTGACTCTGTCGCAGCAGAAAACGAAAACTGTTCTTTTTTCCTGTGGAACAGGTAGTTTGAAAGGATTTTAACAGTTGCAGTGGCCGATACCAGATTCGTCGCCTTCCGTGAAGATGCGGAAACCACTCTAAGGCGTTCAACCATTTGGAAGGATTCGCCGAATCGCACCATCGTGTGCCCTCGCGCCTGCGGCAGATTAACTCATCGAAGCCAATACTCATGCAGGTCGGACAGACAACAATTCGAATGAATCGCAGCGGTGGCGAACTGATGCTTTCATGGTGGCGACAGGTGCTGCTCATCTGGACCTTCTCGTCGTCGATTTGTATGGCACAGTCGATACCATCCACCAGGTCGGACCCACAATGTTCGATGCCTGTCAACCGTGCATCAGACGGCGCTACAGAACGCCGGGAGCGAAATGGTCACCAAAAGCCATCCTCCAGTTATAACATGCTCCTCAGTGCAGCCTGCACGCCCATTTCGACGACTCGCGGGACTCCGGAGCTGCCACGGGCCAAATCGCATCTCATTATCGATTCCCAGTTCAGCAAAGCTGCCTATAGGCTGGATGAAGTGAACCAGCCTGTCGATGATCAGGACGGCTCGAATCCCGGGGAAGCGGCAACACCTGAACGATCGGCTCCACTGTCCCCACAGATTCATCCGACAAACGAACTGTATTTGCCACTCAAGACCGAAGAGAGTCCGGGTGACATTAACTTAGGGCGCAACGGCGAACTGCTGGCACTCTCGTTTCGGGATGCGGCGCTTCGCGAAGTGCTTGGGGTTCTTGCCGAGTCCCAGGGACTGAATCTCATTTGCTCAAGCGGTGCTGACACGAAGATTACAGGGAATTTTCATTCCATCACCTTCGAGGATGCAATGAATACTGTCGTGTCGGTGAGCGGTCATACGTGGACACAAAGCAGCAACGTTATTATTGTGACGTCGATGACCAACGAATTGAAACTGGCTCCGAAAGCACAGGGGCGTCTGGTTCAGGTTTTCACGCTCAACTACCTTTCAGCAGCCGATGTCCTCAAGTCGTGTACTGGGCTGCTTTCACCATCCGGAACGATCGTCAGTACGGAATCGGACCCTAAAAATGGTCAGAAGACGGTCGAACAAGTCATGGTAGAGGATCTGCCGGAATACCTTGATCGCATCGCTCAAATGATTGCTCAGCTTGATATCCAGCCGCGGCAGGTCCTGATCGAAGCCCACATTCTTGAGGTCGCCCTGAAAGACGAATACTCGCACGGCGTGGATTTTGCCAAACTGGGATCGATCGCAGGTACAGACATACTTATTGGAACCCCTGGATTTAATGGCACGATGACAAGTCTGGATTCCTTCACAACGCCTTCTTACAACATCGGGATTTTTAATGCCGGCGGTTTCTCGGGTCTCATAACAGCCCTGCAAAAGACGACCGATGCCAAAACACTGGCATCCCCCAAAGTTCTTGCACTGAATGGTCAGGAGGCACATGTCCAGATTGGAAAGCGACTGGGCTATCACGTCACGACAACAACTCAGACAAGCACTTTGCAGAGCGTACAGTTTCTTGACACAGGGGTCGTGCTGACCGTGACGCCCAGAATCACTGCCGACAATCAGATCATGATGACCGTCAAACCGGAAGTGTCCGACGGTGCCGTGGATTCACTCGGACTTCCATCAACGACGACAACCGAAGTCGATACAAGTATCATGTTGCCGGACGGCAAGGGTATGGTGATTGGCGGACTGATCAAGGAAACCGACATCACCAACCAGCAAAAAGTACCCGTCCTGGGTTCACTCTGGTTGGTCGGAAAACTGTTCCGCAAAAACGCTGTAACTCGTGAACGCAGTGAAATCATCATTGCACTTGTTCCTCACATCGTCGGCGGACCTCATTTTGATGTCTGCGACGAAGAAGAAAACATTCAACGTACGACGACTCCATTGCTGGAAGGCCCGTTGAATCGCGTCCTACGCCCATGGGAAGCAAAACTCCCGGATGCCATAGAGAATCCCAGACGTCTTGATAAACGTCGAATTCCAGAGATGTGGCGAAGTCCATCGAAAGGACCGCCGAATCATCTGGAAGACTACTTCCCGACTGACGAAAACTATGAATCACAGCAATTGATTTTTGCTTCCGGTCCCGTGAATCACATCGAAAATCAATGCGTAGAAGACATCACTCCGGAGCCCGATCCGATGGAGGATCTTGAGTTCGAAATTCCAGCAACAGGTGGTCCAGCTTCCAAGTCGTCTCAGTGATTCAATCCTGCGCCTCGTCCGCAGCGGCCCAATCCAGGAATCATTCCATGTCAAATCGACTGCCTCTACCTCCTGAACTCATGTCGATGATCGAGAAGCGTGAGGGGACGGAACGCCGGCTGAAGAAACGACGAAAGTCAACACCCAAAAACGAGTCGGCCAATAAGCAACAGACGGCGGATTCCGGGGATGACGTCACATCACACGATGTGGATGAACAACGCCAGAAGAGCGATCGGCGAGGAAAGGCCAATCGCCGAGGTTCATCAGGCAAACGCAAAACGAACTGATCGCTGGACCGCTCACGACTTACTGTTCAGCAAAACGTTTAGAGTTTTGTTTTCGTGAGAAGGTTTTAGCGTACCACGTTACTGCAGGCGCGGATCGTGCGAGCAACTTTGTAGCCACGTTCGCCAGAACGTGGGCGATCCAGAGGAAAACCCACGCTCTGGCGAGCGTGGCTACGTTGGGTTGCG
>JAYTAK010001082.1:0-6506 GCA_043737515.1 Candidatus Kuenenia sp.
AAGCTGCACGCGGAATTCTTTGCCGTCGCTGGTCTTCCAGACTTTCTTTGGCTGAAATCCTTCGTTGGCGTGGATAATCGGTGCCCAGCCCGCCCACACATTGAGCGCGAACTGCACGGTGTTGTCTTCCAGCTTCGCATAACCCGCCGTGCCTTTCACAGGAGGCAGGCGTTCGGCAGGTACGAAATCGTATTCTTTCTTGGTGGTGATGATGTCGTCCGAAGAACCTTCAGCAGCCATTTCGCCACCAGCTCCGCCGCCACCCACATTAATCTTGTTCGGGTCAAGTTGAGGAGCATCACCGCCCTCGTTGCCGGCATTCTTTTTTGCTTCCGGAACGCCTGCGGGGTTACCGAAGAACCCAGCCTGCATTCCCGCGAAATAGACAAGGCCACCGACCACCGCCAGGACGGCTGCGTAAAACGCAAATGTTGGACGCCCGTTTGACATTTTGAACTCCCTCTGACTATTTGATACCAACCATACAATGCGAAGTATGCCGAAACGGACCAGAATCGCAAACGGACCACACGACTTTGGGGCCATTCGAGAAAACTGCTGCCCGGTTCAACTCAGTTTCTCGTAATCACTTCGTGCAGATTCAGAATGGTTCTTGCCACACTGGTCCAGGCCGCGAGTTCAGGTTTTGGAAGATCATCCGGGCTTGGTTTGGCACCGACGGACAGTACTTCTGCAGCGACAGCAGGATTAGCTTCGTACTCGGCAAGGTGTGCTTTCAGCAATTGTTCCAGCACGGCGAGTTCGTCTTCTGTGGCGCGACGGGAGACGGCGCGGCGGAAGGCGAAGTTCAGTCGATCGTTGGTCGTGGCCCCGCCCTGACGCACGATCAATTCCGCAAACGCACGCGCCGCTTCGACATAACTGGGGTCGTTCAGGAGCACCAGAGACTGCAACGGCGTGTTCGATCGCGCTCGGTCTGCCGTGCATTCTTCCCGGCTGGGAGCATCGAATGCCAGCAGACTCGGATGCAGATACTGCCGCTGCCAGTGAGTGTAGAGTCCTCGATGATACAGTTTTTCGCCCGTATCATTCTGCCATTCGCGCGTCGGGAAATTCAGATACGCCCAGTAGCCTGCAGGCTGATAGGGAAACACACTTTTGCCGCCGACGGAATCGACCAGCAACCCGCTGATGTCCAATGCGTTGTCGCGGACCAGTTCGGCATCGATGCGAAAGCGTCCCTGGCGCGCGAGCCAGCGGTTGTACGGATCGGCTTCACGCAGAGCGTCGTCCGAGAGTGATGACTGTCGATACGTTTGACTCATCAGCATGGCTTTGATCGTGCGTTTGAGATCCCAGCCGTGACTGCGAAAATCGTCCGCCAGAAAATCGAGCAGCAGGGGATGGCTGGGCCATTCTCCCTGAGCCCCCAGGTCGTCAAGTTTGCGGGAGATCCCGGCACCGAAGTAGATCTTCCACAATCGATTGACAACGACTCGCGGCGTCAGAGGATTTTCCGGAGCCACAATCCACTTCGCCAGATCCAGTCGATTCAGACGCTGATCTGCTGTTGGGCCGGAGGAGAAGACTTCAGGAAAAGCCGGCGTCACTTCTTCGCCGCTGTCGTCCATCCAGTTGCCTCGCGGAAGAACCCGCACCATCCGCGGCGCGACGGCTTCGGTGATCAGCGACGACGGAATAGTCGCGTCCAGTTCGCCGCGTTTCTTTTCGAGCGCCGCCAGTTCATCCCGCACCGGATTCAGCAGCGGAGCAATCGACCGATAGTACGTCGCCACTTCCACCTTCTGTGCGTCCGTGCGCTGATCCGCTGTCACAGCCAGTGTGGCGTTGAGACTGGCGGGCGGTGCGTCCGTCGCTTTGATCGGACGCGGCGAGGTGGCGACAGAAATCCGGAAACAGCCGACGTTGTGCTGCGGATTATCCAGATTCTGCGCCATCACGACCTTCAGCTTCGCGCCTTCGCTGAGCGTCAGATCGGCAGCCGTTTCGAACACGGCGAAATTCGGCTGGCCAGCTTTTTCCATAATTGCCCAGCCCCATTTCTTACCTTTCGCATCGCCATCGATCGCGGCTTCGACCGCCCATTTGCCGTACGGGTTGTCACCTGCAGCTCCGGTTTGTTCATATGTCGCGGTGGGGTTTTGCAGCGGGACGGCAATTTCTTCGACGGCCTTCTGCGGTGCGGGTGTCGTTGGTTCGGGCGGCGGTGGCAGCACCTTCACGATGAACTCCGACAACACGAAATTCCCGTTGCCCGCGCGGCCAGGCCCTTTGTTCGGCAGAGTATCATCGGGCAGAACTTCCAGCCGAAATGCCGTCACATTCGGGGGCAGATTAGAAAACGTCAGTTCGTAAGTGTCCGTTGCGGGATTTTTGTCACTCACCAAAATCGCACCGTCGGCCCGGAGTGCCAGTTTCGCGCCTTCAACAGACACCATTGAATCTGCAGTCAACGGCGTCCAGGGAATCTGTAACTTCTCCCAATCGGCCTGTGCGGCAGCGAGTGCAGGAGTGTCGGTGGCAAGAACCATTTTCCTGGCAGCAATCTGCTCATCCAGTGCTTTGAGATCCGCAGCCTGTTGTTCGTTCGGGACTTTGACAAACGGCCCCCAGTTGCCGTCGGAGTTTGCTCCGGAATACAGACCACGTTCCTTAATGTCAGCAAAGAACGCCTCAAAGCGATAGAAGTCGCGCGTCGTCAGGGGATCGAATTTGTGGTCGTGGCACTCAGCGCATCCGAGCGTAATTCCCAGCCATGTCCCGGAGGCATTGCGTACTCGTTCGGCAATATACTTCGCCAGATATTCCTTATCCTGCACGCCCCCTTCGGCGCTCATCATTCCCAGGCGATTGTAACCGGACGCAATCTGCTGCGAACGTGTGGGTTCGGGTAACAGATCTCCGGCAAGCTGTTCGACAGTGAATTCATCAAACGGCTTGTTGGCGTTGAACGATTCAATCACATATTGCCGAAAAGGTGAAACGCTCATCACCTGATCACCATGATAGCCCACGGTGTCGGCGTACCGCACGAGATCCAGCCACCACATCGCCAGGCGTTCGCCAAAGTGTGGAGACTTCAACAATCGGTCCACAACTTTCTCATACGCACCCGGTGACTGATCAGCCAGAAACTCATCGACTTCTTCAGTTGTCGGCGGCAGTCCGATCAGATCGACGCTTAGTCTTCGAATCAGCGTAATCCGATCTGCTTCTGCGGTGGGCTGCAGTTTGTGCTCAGCCAGCGATTGCGCGATGTACTGATCGATGCGGGAACTTGTCGAGTTGTCCTGATCGCCGCCGGTTGCAGCCGCATCCGCGTGGTTCGAACGAATTGGGAGGAATGCCCAGTGACCTTCGTACTGACCTCCCTGCTCGATCCACTTTTTCAACAACTGAATGTCGCGGTCCGACAACGACTTGCCCGACTTCGACGGCGGCATTTTCTTTTCTTCGTCGGTAGAGGCCACACGCTGCAACAATTCACTCTCGTCCGGTTTTCCCGGCACCAGCGCACCGCCGGTGCCATCGTTGCCGACCAATCCTGCTTTCGTATCCAATCGCAGCTCCGCCTCTCGCTTATTCTTATCCGGGCCGTGACAGAAGAAGCAATTCTCGGACAGCAGCGGACGGATGTCGCGATTGAATTCGATCACATCAGGAAGTGCTGCCACTGCGGCAGCAGCAGCGTCCTGAGCCGACGTCACGCCGGGCCGTGTCAGCAATAGTCCGGTAGCTACCATTCCGGCAAATGCCGCTACAACCAATCTTGAGTAACTGCGACGCATATCAAACCTCGATCAGGTCTACTTCGACGGGTTCAAAGAGAATTTGTCGAACGGTGTTTAGTGTTCAGCACCGCAAAGGAAGCGGTCCGGCGGGAATTGTGTGATTATATCACCACACACTTTCGCCGGAAGAGCCTGATCCGTCAACTGGCCAGCCGTGAGAACTAGTCATGTTTCGTGTGCCTCCTGCTCAGCAAACGCAAATCATGTTGTTTTCCTGAGAACATTTTTCGCCACCATGCGTGCCATGTTCAACCTGCTCCCTGAGGGACGCCCTCAGACTTCTTTGTGCCGCGCATCGCGGATGCCGTCCTCGATCCAGTCGCAGTTTTTCACTGCCGATAACCCAGCGCGGGCATTGCCCGCAACCCAAAGCAGCCATCACGCTCCGCCGTGATGAGCATTTGTCAATCGACATTTATCAATCGAGTCAGGGTTCCACAATCAGCGTCGTTGCATGGGGCTGAAGGACAATCGAGGCGGGATCTTCATTCATGTGGCCCTGTCCGATTCACGAACCGCACGCCACATCCGGACGGAAGTTCTCGACGAACCTCAAGCGTCAGGTATTCCGCTGCTTCGACCCTGCGTGCGGCGTTCAGGGGAACGTGCTGACCTCTGGAAAGCGTACAAAAAACTAGGTTCATCGACAAATTAAGTGCGTGCGTGATGTCGATGGCGAGCATGATGATGTGAAGGATGTCGTTGTGAATTGTGTGCTTTACCGCGAAGCGGTTCGAGAAATTAGCCGGTGGAAAGCAGAGCGCCACCACCGGATACGTTGAAAGATTTGCCTCAACACCCTGACAAGGGTGCCAGATTCGCGTTTCTGGCATCCCGTCAGGATGCGTGGCACCACGCTTTCTCTACCGGTGGTGCGCCTTAAGGCGACCACCGGCTAATTTCTGCAATCCTTTCAGGATGAATCGCATTCATGGCGATCAATGTGTGACGCGCACTCAATTTGTCGCTGAACCGGGTATCGCAGTTCGGTCCAGGGTTGCGATTCCTGTAACTTGGACATTCATGTCCGAGATTTTGACCAAACACGGTCGCGTTATCGAGCGACTGTCATCGCGGAAGATTCATCCATGGTGTGTTTCGCTCCGCTTCACACATCCTGCGAAACTTGTCACAATGCCTGCCACGAGTTTTCCGACTCCTTTTCAGCGGAGCAATTTGATGACACGAATCGCATTCATCGCTTCCTTGATCCTGGCGACTGTTCGTCTCTCGGCCGACGATTGGCCACAGTTTCGAGGCCCCAACTGCTCGGGAGTTTCCACGACAGACTCTCCGCTGCCGATTCAATTCTCGGCCACGGAGCATGTGAAATGGTCTGTGAAGCTTGGTGACGGGATCGGCTGTCCGGTTGTTGCCGCAGGGCGAGTTTTTACGTCAGCCATGATTGATGACCAGACGGTGGGCCTGTTCGCCTTCGACGCAGCATCGGGCAATCAACTTTGGATGCGGTCCTGGCCGATTGGCGATGTGGACGAAATCCATCAGACGAACAGCCATGCCGGGACGACACCAGCTGCAGACTCCGAACGCGTCTACTTCTATTTCTCCACACTTGGTATGGTGGGGCTCGATGCGAAGACCGGAGCAGATATTTGGCGAAAAGAACTACCGGTTCCGTATTTTGTCTTCAAATGGGGCGCGGGAATGTCGCCCGTGCTCTACAAGGATCTGGTCCTGTTTTGCCAGGACGACGACCTGCACCCGGCATTGTATGCGTTCGACAAGCGAACAGGAGAGATTCAGTGGAAGGATGATCGCAATGATATGGCGGTCAACTATTCTCACCCGGTGATCTGCGAAACGACCGGCAGTGATGAGATTGTTGTCGCCGGTACCGGGATGCTGATTGGATACGAACCCTCCACCGGCAAACGACTGTGGCAGGCGAAGACGCTGCTGCGCAACATTAAGACAACTCCTGTGAGTCGCGACGGAATTGTTTACGTTTCGCTGCAGAGTAAAGGGATCGCCAGTCAATGGCTGGCGTCGATCGATCAGGCTGAAACCGGGAACAGCGATCACAAAGTTTCGAAGGACGAAGTCCAGAAATTCTTCGGCAGGCGCCCTGTACCGGAAGCGTTCTACAAGAAAACTTTCGAGCGAGGAGACCTGAATAAAGATGGAGTCCTCGAAGGACGTGAGCTGGATATCGCCTTTCTTCCACCTGGCAACGCCGCAGGCGCGGCATTCGATGCGGAGATCGCTGAAGACGAATTTGTTCTTGCGGTCAAAGGGGGAGGTCGAGGCGACGTGACGCAGACGCATGTTCTCTGGAAGCATCCAACCAAACACACCGACCACATTGTCTCGCCTCTCGTCGTCCACGACCGGATGCTGCTGATCAAAGCGGGCGGGATTGCGACATGTTTCGAAGTCGGAGAAGGCAAACCGCTGTTCGGCCCCGTGCGCATCGAGAATGCCGGCGACTACTTCGCATCTCCCGTGTCGGGAGATGGCAAGATTTTTGTCGCCAGTGAAAACGGAAAAATTGTTGTGCTGAAAGATGCACCGGAACTCGAAGTGCTGGCTGTCAACGATATGGGGGACTCAATCCTTGGAACACCCGCGATCGCTGATGGTGCCCTGTTTGTCCGCACGAGAAAATCTTTGCTGAGGATTCAGTAAAGTGGGATAAGCTTCCAGCTTGTCAGTCTGTAGGCCGGACCAAGCGCAGCGCCGTTCCGGCATTTGCCAGACACCTGCCGGAACGGC
>JAYTAK010001083.1:0-2852 GCA_043737515.1 Candidatus Kuenenia sp.
CCCGCATGGAGCCGTGATTCCATTGATCAGCGCCCTACGGAGGCAAGCTCCGCAGTGGCGAAAACGCCTTCCGGATTTCTTTTTGTCTGGTGTTGATCATCGCTCGATGGGGACGAGCCCCGATCGTGGCGGAAATCCCCTCTTTCCGCACAGCCCGAGCGGCAAGCATCCAAAAGCTCGTCCTCCTCCTCTGAATTCTTCTCAGAAAAGCCACACTCTCAACGTTTGCTGAACAGAAGCCAATCAGCGATGCGGAATTGGCGAAATGGGGTCGGTATTGGTACGGGCGGCTTCGGGATTTTCATCAGGCCGGGAATGGCTGGGATTGGCGATTCTCGGAACCGCAGGTGATCTCGTTTGCGCGGCGACTTTTGGCTGATGGCGTTCCGGCCTGGAAACGGCTGAAGGTTGTCGAGAACCTCGGTTGGTATCGCGACCACGTTCTCAAAACCGATGAACCGTCACTCGATTTCTCGCGGCGCAAGCTCAAAGAGGCCGTCGCGTTGGAGAAACATAACGCGGCATCCGATGAAGCGAACGATGTTCCGATGACGATTGAAGTTGAACCGTGATTTCGGTGTGCCGGCGCGTTGCTTGTCATACCCTGCAAATTCACAAAATGGCCAGCCGTGGCCATCAAGTCGTCAAACGTCGGCCAGCCCAGAGTCGCCTGAATTCGGCGACCAGTGCGTTGGCGAATTCCGGGTCGTTGATGTGCAGCGGGCAACGCACCATTCGCCGCGACTCAGAGTGCTTGACCTGCGACTCCAGTTCGTCGAACAACGCCGCATCGGCAGCGGGATCGTGGAAGGGTTGTCCAGGTGCATCAATCGCAGAAACACCCTGCTCGGGAATCAGCAGCGTGACAGCGGACGAAGACTGATTCAGTTTTGCCGCAATCCATCGGGCGATCTGGCGGTTCTCATCTTCTGTCGTGCGCATGAGCGTCACGTTCGCGTTGTGTACGTGCAGCTTCCGGTTACGAAAACGGTCTGGCACCGTTTCTTTCGCTCCGAAGTTGACCATGTCCAGAGCACCGAGACTCATCACATACGGAATCTGCTTTTGCAGAATGACGTCGAAACGCTGCGGGCCAGCAGTCAGGGTGCCTCCGACGACTTCGTCAGCAACTTCGGTGGTCGTGACATCCAGCACGCCTTCGATCAAACCAGACTCAACCAGTTTCTCCATCGCGCGACCACCGGTACCGGTCGCATGAAACACCAGGCAGTCAAAGCCAGCTTCTTCCAGGGACTTGCGAATCGCCGTCACGCACGGCGTCGTCACGCCGAACATCGTCATCCCGATTGCGGGCCTCGCGACTGTCTCTGTGACAACGTGGGCGACCATGCCCGCCATCGCATGAGCAGCGTTACTGAGGACTCGCCGTGAAACCGTATTCAGACCGGCGACATCGACAACCGACGGCATCAGGCAAACATCGCTGCAATCCACATACGGGGCCGTATTGCCGCTGGCCATCGTCGATACCATGAGCTTTGGAATTCCGACCGGTAACGCACGCATCCCCGCGGTGATGATGGCCGTGCCGCCGCTGCCGCCGATTCCAATGACGCCCGCAATTCGCCCCTGCTCGTGGTGCTGAAGCAGCCAATTTCGAAATGCGTCCGACATCGTTGTCACGGCACCTCCGCGATCTTTGGACTGGACGTCACTCAGCGTCAGTCCGGATGCTGCAAGTACTTGAGATGCAGTCACGTCTGCGGCAACATCCACTTCACGCGCGGTGCTGATATCGACCGTGACGACTTCGACCTGTGCGTTCCGCAGACACAACGCGACCCAGGCCAGTTCTTCAGCCTTCGTATCAAATGTGGCGACGGCGAAGACGACTGCACGCTGAGGCGTGTTGGGCGATCGTTCAGGCATGGGAGGTGTCCGTTGATTGAGGTCAAATCGGTTCTGGGCAGGCTGAAATCACTGGAGGTTGTGTTCGGTTTCCATGATGTATTGTGCTGACGGTCTGGCAAGCTGGAAGCGTACCCCACGTTGAAATGCATCCTACAGTGTCGATGCGGGAATTCGATACAGAAAGCAATTCGCGATCCCTCCGGAGAAAACCGGGGACGCAGATCCTGCCTGGGGAAGCCAAAGATCGTCATACCACTGGCAACGAGTTAAGATCACACCGGAAACCTCATTATGGCTGCCGCATCTGTCGAAGAGAAGTAATTCAGCTTCGTCTCGACGGAGCGAGACGGCTACATTTGATCACACCAGGATTTCATCCACCACTCGACCATGAACATCCGTCAGTCGGAAGTCACGACCGGCGAACTTGTACGTGAGTTTCAGGTGGTCGAGTCCCAGCAGGTGCAGCATGGTGGCGTGCAGATCGTGCAGGTGGACTTTGTTTTCGACGGCGAAGTATCCGTATTCGTCGGTGGCTCCGTGGCGGACGCCGCCTTTCACGCCGCCGCCCGCGAGCCACATCGTGTAGCCCTGCGGATTGTGATCCCGTCCGTCATCGCCCTGTGCCACCGGCGTTCTTCCGAATTCGCCTCCCCACAGCACAAGTGTTTCATCCAACAGGCCGCGTGATTTCAGATCCGCAAGCAATGCCGCGATCGGCTGGTCAACTTCCAGCGCGTTGCGTGCATGATCAACACGCAATCCGCCGTGCTGGTCCCACTTGTAACTGTGAGTGCATTGGACAAAACGCACACCTCGCTCAATGAATCGCCGAGCCATCAGGCACTGTCGTCCGAAGTTCCGTGTGTGTGGCTGATCCAGGCCGTACGCTTTCTGCGTGTCTTCAGACTCGTCGTTGATTTCCTGAAGTTCCGGCGCGGCGGTTTGCAGGCGATAGGCGAGTTCATAGGAGTTGATCC
>JAYTAK010001084.1:0-6500 GCA_043737515.1 Candidatus Kuenenia sp.
GGAATTTGACTGGCGAGCGGGGTACGTAAGTGCCCTGATATTCGCGTCATCTGGAACAAATCAGGGGATTAACATCCCCCGCTCGCCTTAAGTCCACGCTATTGGGGACAAGCCCGGCGGAAGCATAGTTCCTCGCAGAAAACAACGTTTTTGAGAGCTACCGCTCGTAGCTTCGTGGTCTGCTCCCGTTGGTCGCTGACTATGCCTGATACAAGCGACTGAGCCTGAATCGCTCAGTCATCTTTGTGCCGGCCGCTCGCAGCGGCGATGCCTTCTTTGGAAAAAAAGCGGGTCACGTCGGTGACGGCAAATACGTCATCTGATTTTTTCCGGGCGCACACGTGAGGTATAAGCACCGCCAGAGAAGTTTGCAAAGCGGCTGCTCGAAAGAAACCTGATCTCCAGCGATGTTCGGCCGTGGTGAATCAGATCAGCCGCAGCTTCGCCAAGCACGCTCGCGAACTTGAAACCGTGCCCGGAAAATCCGGCCGCGACAACCAGCGGCAGATCCGCATGGCGATCGAACAGAAAGTGACCATCGGGGCTCATCGAGTACATGCAGACGGCGGAACGACATGGTTTGCGTTCAATGTCTGTCAGTCGCTCAGAGACGAAGCGATCGACAGGAAGTTCGTCTGCCGGAAGAATACTCCGCTCAAGCGTAGACGGATCTGCAACTGTGTCGCCGCCGGTATGTTCGCCTGTCTTGATGGTCCGTCCGTCGATACTCGGCAGTCCATAGAATTGTCCATCCGGAAGATCCAGAAAGAAGATCGGTGCCCTCACCGGATCAGCCCAGACAGCGGACTCAATGGGATACCAGAACAACGTCTTGCGGCGGACGGTGATGAGTCGTGCATAGTCCGGCAGTAGCTGACGGGTCCATGCCCCGCAGGTCAGCACGCCTGCGCCTGCGGAGTAAGAGGCTCGATCCGTCTGGACCGACAACTGGCCAGGTCCCCCGGAAATCTTTTGCACCGTTTCGCCACATCGCAACTGAGCCTCGCAGACTCGCGCGAGATCCAGATGCGCACTGACGCAGTCCTCAACGCGAAGAAATCCCGCCGTCGATTCGACCGTCACCGAATGATCCTGCGGCAGGTTGAACATTGGAAAACGTCTGAACGCTTCTTCGCGAGTCAGATCTTCCAGAGGCAGATTGTGAAGTCGCGCCGACTGTCGAGCACCCTCGGTCACTTCCGAACCCGGCGGTCCTGACATCATAAGATCACGGCGTTCGATCAGTCGTTTTTCTGATGCTCGAGCCAGTTCCTCCCAAAGATCCCATGCGCGATGCAGCAACGGCACGTAGTTCGGATGTTCGAAATACGCCTTGCGAATAATGCGTGTCTCACCGTGCGAGCTGCCTTGATCATGTGGCGGATGGAAGCGATCAATGCCAATCACCTTCAGGCCGCGTCGGGCCAGATGATACATCGCCGCCGACCCGAAACCGCCACAACCCATTACGATCACATCGCATTTTTCCGTGGACATTTCAGGCTCGATCACGTTTCAAAAGGCAAAAACTGTGACACGGGTAGTTCGTCCCACGCAACGATTTCAATTGAAAGGATTCTGTCTATTTAGGGGCCAACAGGTTAACCTGCTTGACACAGACTGCGCATTTTAACAATCTATGCCCTGTGGTGTTCTACGAAAAGCGCCCCAAACGGTCTTGAGATTCGCTGATTAACTTTGGTTGTGCTCAGGTCAAGAGCCCGGTGAGTTATCTAAGTGCGTGGTGGGGCGGCATCTCCTCTTTAATCTTCAATTGCTTTTGCTGAAAGAAAAAAACATGTTCACTCGCAAGTCACAGGGATCATCCCGCTGCAGGGCAACGAACGCAAGAAGACGAATGTCTCAGCCAGCGAACTCGAGCAGGCTTGAATCGCTTGAGGATCGGACGCTGCTCGCGGCCGGGGTATTTCAGAATGGAGAATTTGACTTTTGTATCTCGGTGCGTTTCAACGCGACTGAGGCTCAGTTGCAGCAGATCCGGACGGGATTCCAGAACGCCAGTCAGATTCTTGCCGACGCAACCGATGGTCAGCACAAGTTCGGCAACATCACGATCCTGAACAACAGCGGCGGAACGCAATCCGCTGAGTACTTTATTCACCCCGGAACCGGTCGCGCCTATGCGACAGATGGGAAGTATGGAATTCGCGGTGAACACGTCAATCTTTATTTCCAGAGCAACTTTCAGGCGTCGAGTGGAGCGGATGGGGACGCCTACACGATTGCACACGAACACGCTCACCATGCCTACGGAATTCTGGATGAGTACAGTGGCCCGAATGACAACGGATCGCGAGCGAACAACGATCCGTTGAAAGCTGAAAATGCTCCGTTTCCGAACACAGCGGGACAGAGTTTCTCTTTGATGGATAATTATTTTGTGCGTGGCGGTCGCGCCACGGGAGGTGCGTATACGCTGAATGAATTCAGCATTACGGCGAATCATGATCCAGACAATGATACCTGGCAGACGGTGAGTAAGGGCTTATCAGATTGGTCGCAAATTGCCGCATCACGATTCCCGGCAACGATACCGGCTGGCCTGCCGGTCGATGCGGCTCCGGCGGCGCATACGGTCACATTTTCCTCTGCGGTGGGGGGATTGACCACTGTCATGTTGCTGGACCGCTCAGGAAGCATGACAACGGAGAACCGTCTGGATTTTGCAAAGGCTGGTGCCAAGTTGTTTACGTTTGCCCTTGATCCGGGCGACAGCGTGGGCGTCAGTTCGTTTTCGAGTTCTCCGAGTGTCGATTACGGTTTGACAAAAATCACGGATGATTCTGTGCGTTCCGCAGCAAATGCCGCGATCGACAGTTTGGTGGCAAGCGGTTCAACGAATATCGGCGGCGGTCTTCAGACGGCCCTCGGTCAGATTACGGGCAGCATGAATCGTGCGTGCAATGACATCATCGTTTTGTTGAGCGACGGAGATCACAACACAGGCACCGATCCGCTCAGCGTGATTCCTGCGCTCAAGCAGGAAGGCGTGGCCGTCTTTACCGTTGGCGTCGGTTCCGGCTTGTCGTCGTCCGGTGAAGCGACGCTGCAAAAAATCGCTTCAGACACAGGTGGGAAATACAAGCGGGTGAGCAGTTCGTTCGGCCTGGTGGGAGTCATGTTCCTGATCGCTCAGGAAAGTCTGGGCAACGGATTGCTGACGCAGTCTCCGCTGTCATTGACATCGAATTCAACAGTTGAATCACCTGTTCCCGTTGAAACCGGCGTGACACAGGCAAATTTTGCGGTAACGATTGCCGATCCCGGCGATAATATCACGATCACTCTGCGAAGCCCGTCCGGACGAATCATTACGGCAGCCGATGCGGCGACGGACAGCAACGTTGAGTTTCTGTCCGGGCCGAATAACCGGACGTTCGAGATCAAGTCACCAGAGGCAGGCGAATGGAAAGTCATCATCACGACCGGTCTGGTGACAAATGGTGAAGTTCAGGTTCAGGCATTCGCGGACCACGATGGCGTCCAACTGAATGTCTCCGTTGAGAAGAACGTCCTGACATTCCCTGACGCAATTATCGTCAACGCGACACCTCAGTACAACGGACAAAACGTTGTCGGGGCGAGCGTCTTTGGGAAGGTGTTGCGACCTGATGGTTCCGAATCGCCGATCACGCTGTTTGATGATGGCAGTCCAGGCCACGGTGACCATATCCCTGGAGACGGAATCTATGCAGCGAAATTCAGTGATTATGCCGGAGGCGGCGATGGCACATACACTCTTGAGCTGACGACAGAGAACACTGTTGGCACAACCTACGCCGGCGAGTTCCTGTTTGCGTCGCAGGCTGCATCCAATTCGCAGAGTGTTCCGGCTTTCGTGCGTTTGGCATCCACTTCAGCAGTGGTTACCGGCGTTCTGAATTCGACGTCAATTTCCGGACAGAAATGGAACGACTTGAATGGCGATGGTCTGCACGATGCAAATGAGCCCGGTCTGAATGGTTGGGTCATCAATGTCCTCAATGCAGCCCAGATTGTTATCGCGACAACGACAACGGCGAGCATTGATCGTAATGGCGATGGTTCTATCGATCTGTTCACCGAGCAGGGGCTTTACACTGTCGAAGTGCCGGAGGGTGACTGGGTTGTGCAGGAAGTAGCCCGCGCGGGTTGGGTGGAAACAAGTCCAATGTCGAGAACGGCGCTGATCGCGGGACAGCTTGATGCATCATTCGATTTCAAAACCACACAAAACAACTTCCAGGACTGGGCCGGGCTCAACGAACGTTGGGTCATGAGCAACAACGGCTGGCACTATGTGACACCTGCCGGCGGACTGTTCAAGTGGTTGAGTGGTCGTGGGGAGACGTTGCAGGCACAACTTGTTGCGAAGCTGAATCCGACTTTCTACAACGATCTGAATCTGCTCGCATCGCCAGCGGCACCTCAAACTCATCAGGTGACGATCACGACCGGATCGCAGGTGACAGGGATTGATTTTGGCAACTACGGGGCCTCAACCATCGAAGGGCAGAAGTGGGAAGACTCTGACCGGGATGGAATTCGCGACTCCGGTGAACGCTTCCTCAATGGCTGGCAATTTCAGCTCATCAATTCCGACACTGGTGCAGTCGTTAAAACGACATCGACGCAGAGTCTTGACCTGAATCTGGACGGCTGGATTGATCCTGAATCAGAAGTCGGTGTCTATCTGTTTGAAGGAGTCACGCCCGGAAAATACGAAGTACGTGAAGTACTCAAAACCGGTTGGATTCAGAGTACACCAACGCAGGATCTGCTGACACTGGCTCGCAGTCTGGATACCAGTCGAGACTTTCAGACATCGAACGGCAGTTTCCTCGACTGGGGCAACCTCAGCGAGAAGTGGCTGCTCGGAAATGATGGCTGGTACTTCATCACGCCGGATGGTGCTCTCAGCAAATGGAACCTCAGTCCCCGCACGGCGCTGACGGGAACAAAAGTCGCGCAGTTGAGTCCGTGGTTTTACCAGCAACTCTCCCGCCTCACGGATGCAGCAGATCCGGCCGACTCACTCATCGACGTAACCGACGAAATTCATGTCACCGGGCTGAATGTCGGAAACTACCGCGCGAATGGTGCTAACGGGCTCCTGATTAACGGGAATGCTGATCCGAGACTCGTGCCTGGCAATGTCCGCGTCTGGGTTTCCGGGGCCGATATTCGCGTCGCGGGAGACCAGTTCGATAATCAGGTCGCCTTGTTTGTCGATTGGCGGCACAACCTGATCGCAGTTGGTCTGCAGGGAACGACCATCAACGGCCAGACGGGACCGGTTGTTCTGCTGCAGAATGCATGGACCGTTCCGGGCAGCGTGAATGCGGACCTGGGCTCGGGCCACGACCTGATCGCACTGCAGGGATTTAAGACGGGAAAGAACGTATGGGTCAACGCCGGAGCAGGTAGCGATTCGATCCTTGCTCTGAACATGCAGGTCGGAGGAAACTTCGATGTCATCTCCGGCTGGGGAGCAGGGAATGTGGGCATTTCAAATTCTTCGATCGCCAACAACCTGACCATCTGGGGATCTGAAGGTCGGGACAATGTGATCCTCGACAAAGTCGTCGTCAGCAACTTCACAAGCATCAATCTCGGTGCCGGAGGCGACCGACTGTTAACGCGCGGGTCAATATTCCACGATGACACCCGCATCAGCCTCAGCTATGGAGATGACGTGCTGGTGGCACTGGGCACCAACGATTTCAAACGGCTGCTGTTTATCGACGGCAGTTTGGGAACCGATGCGACATCTGCGAATTCAGTGACCGCTGGTCAGAAGATTGTTTGGGGAGTCGAATCAAGTTCGATTCCAAACGTCGAAGTACTGCTCGATCAGATACTTTCCGAACTCGCCGTGCTCGGGCTTGACGCTTCACTCCTGCAGTAGATCCTGATCCAGACGGAGTGTGTTGCAGAATTCTCTGCAACAGTATGATCAAACACCGAAGGAAGAGCCCGGCTTTGTGAAAAGCCGGGCTCTTTGTCCTACTAACGATTGATTTCTAGTTGTCCCGCGAAGATTTTCAGGTGACTGGTGGACGAGATTGAGGCGGGTGCCACAGGAAAATAACGGACAGGAAGATGGAAAGACCGAAGCGAAATTGCCTTCCGGAATTCCTGATCGCAAAATCACTGTCCCGGAAAATGGCAGAACGATGAGGGCAGGACAATAAACCGCACAGACAAACGCTTCTTATTGTTCTGCCCCCATTGTTCTGCCAAAGTCCGGAGGATTGAGCGCAGACGTGTCAGCAAAGACAGCAAAGAGATGGACGGACAGGCATCACACGTGGCACAAAGGGATTTGGTTGCGGCCTGAAGGGCCGCGCTGGGTTTCAACGAAGCACTCAATGATCCGCCGAGCCCGGCGGAAATGCCGAGGACTTAAGCAATCCGACTGGCGAGCGGGGTACGTAAGTGCCCTGATTTTCGCATCATTCGCGACAAATCAGGGGATTCACATCCCCCGCTCGCCTTAA